>JBBSRS010000603.1:0-1091 GCA_038242795.1 Burkholderiales bacterium | reverse complement strand
GATCTTGGTCATCTCGGTCACGGTGTCGGCCAGTTCGATGATCTCGGGCGGGCAGCGCCGACCGGTGATGACGACGTGCACCTCTTTGGGCCGGTTTTGCAGCGTCAGCAGCACGTCGTCGAGCGGCATCCAACCGTAGATCAGCGGATAGGTCATCTCGTCGAGCACGACCATGAAGTTGTCACCGCTCATGATTGCGGCCTTGGCTTTTTCCCAGCCATTGCGCGCGAGCTGGGCCGAATGCTCCAGGTCCTGGCTTTTCCAGCTGAAACCGTCGCCCAGCCCTTCAATCGGAATGCCGAGTTGCTCGAACATGCGGTGTTCGCCAAAGCGGGCGCTGGGCACCTTCATGAACTGGAAAATCTTGACGGTTTTGCCGTGCACATGGTGGCGGCCGTGGGCGCGCAGCGCCAAGCCAAAGGCGGCGGTGCTTTTGCCCTTGCCGTCGCCAGTGTTGACAATCAGCAGGCCCCGGCGTTCGCCTTCGGGTTTTTCATAGGGCTTGTCGGACGGTGGGGTTTCTATTTGCATGAGGCTCGCTGTGCAGAAGGGTGGAAATCAGGGCTCAGTTGTACCGTCTCGCCAATGATGAGCAAGCCGGGCTGAGGGCCATATCCTAGGGCACGCGCCACCAGGTCGCGCAAGCCGGTGGCCATCACGGTCTGGGTGGCGCGCGCGCCATCACGCACGATGGCGGCAGGGGTGTCGGGCGACAAGCCGTGTGCGATCAACTGCTGGGCGATTTGCGGCAGGCGCTGCAGGCCCATGTAAAAAACGCGTGTCTGGCCGGATTTTGCCAAGGCCGTCCAGTCGTGCGTCGCGTCGTCGTCGGCCAGATGACCGGGCAAGAAAACACAGCTGGCCGCCAGGTCGCGGTGGGTCAAGGGAATGCCCGCCGCCGCCGAACAGCCACTGGCCGCCGTCACGCCGGGCACCACCTCATAGGCAATGCCGGCTTCCTGCAAGGCCTGCACCTCTTCGCCGCCGCGCCCGAACACATACGGGTCGCCGCCCTTGAGCCGAACCACTCGCCGCCCCCTGCGTGCATGCTGAACCAACAGCGCATGAATGCCGGTTTGCGGCACGGAATG
>JBBSRS010000602.1:0-1101 GCA_038242795.1 Burkholderiales bacterium | reverse complement strand
GTCGGTGCCGCTGGTGATGTGCCAGACGCGCTCGGCGTATTGGAGCAGCTTGGCGCGCTTGGTGTGGCGCTGCACGTTCAGCAGCGACGGCAGCACGATGGCCAGCGTGCGCGCATGGTCAATGTCATACAGCGCCGTGAGTTCGTGGCCGATCATGTGCGTTGCCCAGTCCTGCGGCACACCGGCGCCAATCAGGCCATTGAGCGCCAGCGTGGCGGTCCACATCAGGTTGGCGCGGGTGTCGTAGTCTTCCGGCTCGGCCAGCGCCTTGGGGGCGATTTCAATCAGCGTTTGCAGCAGGCCTTCGGCGAAGCGGTCTTGCGCCAGGCCCTGCACCGGGTAGGTCAGGTACTGCTCGACCGTGTGCACAATGGCATCCACGATGCCGTTGGCGATCTGCCTGGGTGGCAGGGTAAAAGTCTTGGTCGGGTCGAGTACCGAGAACACCGGAAACACGTGGCGGCTCATGAAGGCCAGCTTGGTGTGTGTCGCCTTGCGCGTCACCACCGCGCCATTGTTCATTTCCGAACCCGTGGCCGGCAAGGTCAGCACCGTACCAAAGGGCAGGGCGCGGGTCACGTTGCCACCGCGCTGCAGCAGGATGTCCCACGCATCGCCTTCAAAACAGGCGGCGGCGGCGACAAACTTGGTGCCGTCAATCACCGAGCCGCCGCCAACGGCCAGCAAAAATTCGATCTTTTCGCGCTTGACCTGCAGGGCCGCTTTCATCAGCGTTTCGTAGGTCGGATTCGGCTCGATACCGCCAAACTCCTGCACCGTTCGCTCGCCCAGCGCGGCCCTGACTTCGGCCAGCGTGCCGGTTTTTTCGGCACTGGCGCCACCGTACAGAATCAGCACCTTGGCGCTGGCGGGCACCAGATTGGCCAGCTCGGCGACCTTGTCACGTCCGAAAACGATTTGGGTGGGGTTGTGAAACGTAAAATTTTGCATGGGATGTTCCTGAAATAGACCAGTCGGCTAATAGTGATTGAAAAAAAGGGCACGCAGGGTAAACGCCGTGCGGGCCGGATGATGGGTAAAAAAGAGTCAGGCGGCGCGCTGTCGTGGCAATTTCAGCCAGCCCAGGGTCGCCGTCATGGC
>JBBSRS010000601.1:0-1181 GCA_038242795.1 Burkholderiales bacterium | reverse complement strand
GGACATGGAAAAAACGCCATTGAGCAGCGTTAAGAAGACGATAAGGAGGAAATCCATGGATCCGTAGGCAAAATGAAGACCATGGCACTTTACTGTATCGGCGACCTTCAGGGCTGCAATGCTCCATTTCAGCGGCTGTTGGAGAAAATTGATTTTTCCCCAAGCCGCGACACCTTGTTTCTTTTGGGCGATCTGGTGAACCGGGGACCCGACTCGCTGGGCACGCTGCGCCGCTTGAGAGCGCTGGGAGATGCGGCGCAATGCCTGCTGGGCAACCACGACCTGCACCTGCTGGCGCTGTCACAGGGCGTGCGCCCGCCGGGCCGTCACGACACGGTCAACGACATCCTGCAGGCGCCGGACCGCCCCGAACTGCTGGACTGGCTGCGCCACCGCCCCCTGGCCATGCACCACCACGGCTGGCTGATGGTGCATGCCGGCGTGTTGCCGCAGTGGAGCACCGCGCAAACGCTGGTGCTGGCGCGGGAAGTGGAAGCGGCATTGCGCGGCCCGGACCTGAAAGGCTTTTTGGGCGCCATGTATGGCAACACGCCTGCTCAGTGGCACGACAGCCTGGAAGGCGCCGACCGGCTGCGGGTGGTCGTCAATGCGCTGACGCGCCTGCGGTTTTGCACGCCGCAAGGGGCGATGGAGTTCGGCAGCAATGAAGGCGCCGGCCATGCGCCCGAAGGCCACCTGCCCTGGTTTGAAGTGCCCGGGCGGGCCACGCAGGACACGCTGATCACATTCGGCCACTGGTCCACGCTGGTGGCCGATGCCCACCGGCACACCGGCTTGCGCCACCATGTGCTGCCACTGGACACCGGCTGCGTCTGGGGCGGATGCCTCACGGCGGCCAAGCTGGAGACAGGCGGTGCGTTCGAACTGATTCAAGTGTCTTGCGAGCAGGCGCAGGTGCCTGGCAAATAGATTTTTTGGCAGTTTTGAGATGGATCCCGGGTCAAGCCCGGGATGACAGATTGTTTTTATTTGCCATTGCAGGCTACGACCCGAAGCCCATGTTTTTCTTTGTCGTCATGGCCTCGACCCGCAATTCATGTTTTTGCCTGTCATTGCGGGCTTGACCCGCAACCCATGTTTTCCCTGTCATTGCGGGCTTGACCCGAAGTCCATGTTTTTCCTGTCATAGCAGACTTGACCCGCAACCCATATTTTCCCTG
>JBBSRS010000600.1:0-1213 GCA_038242795.1 Burkholderiales bacterium | reverse complement strand
TTGGCATTGGCGCGCTGATCAATGCGCTGTCGCTGCTGGTCGGGCTGATCCGGCGCGGCAGCTATGTGCCAACGCCGGGCTGGGTGCTGTTTGGCCTGCAGGTGTTTTCAGCCAGTGCGCTGCTGGCGGTGTTTTTGCTGTGGGCCGCCGAGGGCGTGAACTGGATTGGCCTGAAGCACCAGTACTTTCAGCGAATCGGGCTGCTTGCGCTTGTCCTGGTTGCGTCTGCTGCTATATATTTCATAGTTCTACGAATTTCCGGCCTGAAACTTCGCCAATTGCTCAAGCGCTGACACGGCCGGGGCGAGCGATTTTCGCTTGACCCACCGCAAGCGGCGGTGTATTTACCGATACACACTGGGGTTCTGTTTGTGAGAAAGTAGCGCCATGCCATTAAATTTCGCCGTCCCGTCGCCGCTTCAATACTTTTCCAGCCTGGTGCAAAGCGATGCGCATTTTCCGCTGCTGGAAACTGCCATCTGCCTGGCACAGGACGAATACCCCGACCTGGACGTCGAACAGGTGCTGGGCGATGTGGACCAGCTGCTGGCCCGCCTCAAGCGCCGCCTGCCCGGCGACGCCCCCGAGCTGCAGCGCCTGCGCGCGCTGAACCAGTTCTTTTTCCGGGACCTGGGCTTTGGCGGCAACATCAACGACTACTACGACCCCGACAACAGCTACCTGAACACGGTGCTGCGCACACGCCGCGGCATCCCCATCACCCTGGCGGTGCTGTGGCTGGAGCTGGCGGTGGGGCTGGGGCTGAATGCACGCGGCGTGGCCTTTCCGGGTCATTTCATGGTCAAGGTCAACCTGCCCAAGGGCCAGGTGGTGATCGACCCGTTCAACGGCCAGTCGCTGAGCCGCGAGGAACTGGCCGAGCGGCTGGAGCCTTTCCGGCAGCGCACCCCCATCAGCGACGAATTCGAGGTGCCGATGGGGCTGTACCTGCAGTCGACGCCGCCGCGCGAGATCATCGCCCGCATGCTGCGCAACCTGCAGGACATCCACAAAACCCAGGAAGACTGGCCGCGCCTGATTGCCGTGCAGGACCGGCTCATCGTGCTGCAGCCCGACGCCTGGACCGAATACCGCGACCGGGGCCTGGCCTGGGCCGCACAGGGCGACGTGGGTTCGGCGGTGGCCGACCTGGAAACCTACCTGGCGCATGCCGAGGATGCGGTGGACACCGATGCGATTGCCGCACGCGTCA
>JBBSRS010000599.1:0-1243 GCA_038242795.1 Burkholderiales bacterium | reverse complement strand
GCCAGGTAAATCGAACTGTTGGAATGCAACCCCACATGGTCATAGTCCAGCGCTTGCTCAAAATGAATAGCGCCTCGCGCAGACAGGGCGTGGCCTCGGGGAACGATCAGTACCAGTTTGTCATGGCGGTAGGGCAGCGTTTGCAACTGACCAATGCCATTGACGGTGTTGCACACGCCCAGGTCGGCCGTGCCTTCCTGCACCGCGCGGACTACTTCGGTGCTGAGGTGCTCTTCCAGGTCAATCTTGATTTCGGTGTGCTGGCGGATGAACGCGCCCAGGTCTTCGGGCAAAAATTGAATGATGGCCGAAATGCTGGCATGAACGCGCACATGGCCGCGCACGCCATCGGCATATTCGCTCAGCTCGCCCTGCATTTTTTCCAGGCTGAACAGCACCGAACGCGCATGGTGCAGCAGGCTTTCGCCCGCTGGCGTCAAGTCGACGCCCCGGGTATGGCGGTACAAGAGCGGCGTATCCAGCGTGGCTTCGAGGTCGCTCAGGCGCTTGCTGACCGCAGAGGCTGCAATGAATTCGCGCTCGGCGGCCTTGCCAATGCTGCCCAGCTCGCACACGGCGACAAACAGCTGCAGGGAGGTCAGGTCGATGCGTCGGGTGAAGTTGCGTTCAGAGCTTTTGATGGACATGGGAATAAAGTCATCGCGCTTTACGATGAGTCTTCATTCTGCCTTGATATTATCGCTTTCGCCATCGCAAAGCGCGATGGCTGGCCTGTCAAGCGGAAGCGCTGAGAAAACGACTGCCGAAATGCCAAAAATTGAATGTTTTCAGCCTCTGGTGCAATCTGGATAGGCGCAGTGCGCTATCAAAAAAAGAGCAAATCGCGTTAAAAAGCCCGCCGATGTTGCCATCAGGCGGGCTTGGAAAGACCCGATAAAGTCTTTTAAAAATTAACGCTGGTTCAGTGGTTTGACATCGCGCGGAGTGGAGCCGGTGAACAGCTGGCGCGGACGGCCAATCTTGTACTCGGGGTCGCCAATCATTTCATTGAGCTGGGCAATCCAGCCGACGGTGCGGGCCAGCGCAAACACGGCCGTGAACAGGGGCACCGGAATGCCGATGGCGCGCTGCACGATGCCGGAATAGAAATCCACGTTCGGGTACAGCTTGCGGGACACGAAGTAGTCGTCTTCCAGGGCGATCTTTTCCAGCGCCATGGCCAGCTTGAACAACGGGTCGTTTTCCAGACCCATTTCCTGCAGAACTTCCTTGCAGGTCTCCT
>JBBSRS010000598.1:0-1294 GCA_038242795.1 Burkholderiales bacterium | reverse complement strand
ATGATGGAAAGTTTTTCCGGCGCTCCAACCCTGTGAACTTTCCCAACGACAGCCAACCCCTGACCTCTCTGCCCACGCTCGCCACCGCCACCGCGCACCCAGACCTTCATGCAGCCGCTGAAGACCAGGCGATCCAGGCCTTTGAGCGGGCAAGCCGCCCCACCGGCCATGGCGCGCAGGCCATCAGCATTCGCGGCGCGCGCACTCACAACCTGAAAAACATCGACCTGGACATTCCGCGCAACCAGCTGGTGGTCATCACCGGCCTGTCCGGCTCGGGCAAGTCGTCTCTGGCCTTTGACACGCTGTATGCCGAGGGACAGCGCCGCTATGTCGAAAGCCTCTCGACCTATGCGCGGCAATTTCTGCAGCTGATGGACAAGCCCGACGTGGACATGATCGAGGGCCTGTCGCCGGCGATTTCCATCGAGCAAAAAGCCACCAGCCACAACCCGCGCTCCACCGTCGGCACCGTGACCGAGATCCACGACTACCTGCGCCTGCTGTATGCCCGCGCCGGCACGCCGTTTTGCCCGGTGCATGACCTGCCACTGCAGGCGCAAAGCGTCAGCGAAATGGTCGATACCGTGCTGGCCCTGCCCGAGGACACGCGGCTGATGATCCTGGCGCCGGTGGCGCGCGAGCGCAAGGGCGAATTCGTCGACCTGTTCGAGCAAATGCAGGCCCAGGGCTATGTGCGCTTCCGGGTCGATGGCGCCACCTACGAATTCGACGCGCTGCCCAAGCTCAAGAAAACCGAAAAACACACGATTGACGTGGTGATCGACCGCGTCAAGGTGCGCCTGGACAAGGAAACCCCTTCCGACGCCCCCGCCGAAGCAGGCGCAGTGCCGCCGCCGGCATTGCGCCAGCGGCTGGCCGAAAGCTTTGAAGCGGCGTTGCGGCTGGCCGACGGCCGGGCGCTGGCGCTGGAAATGGACTCGGGCCAGGAACACCTGTTCAGCGCCAAGTTTTCCTGCCCGGTCTGCAGCTATTCACTCAGCGAGATGGAGCCGCGCCTGTTTTCCTTCAACTCGCCGGTCGGCGCCTGCCCGTGCTGCGATGGCCTGGGGCATAGCGACTTTTTCGATCCGGCGCGGGTGGTGGCTTTTCCGTCGCTCAGCCTTGCCAGCGGCGCGGTCAAGGGCTGGGACCGGCGCAATGCCTATTATTTTTCGATGCTCGAAAGCCTGGCCGCGCATTACCAGTTCGACATCGACACGGCGTTTGAAGACCTGCCCGGGAACGTGCAACAGGTCGTGCTGCAAGGCTCGGGCGAAGAAGAGATCAAGTT
>JBBSRS010000597.1:0-1296 GCA_038242795.1 Burkholderiales bacterium | reverse complement strand
GAAATAGCGGAAGTGGTCAATGGCCAGCGGAATGTCGGCATTCAGCGTTTCGCGGATCGGCTTGCCGTTGTCCACGGTTTCGGCCCAGGCCAGCAGTTCGAGGTTGGCTTCGAGGCGGTCGGCGACCTTGAGCAGCACATTGGAGCGCTCGCCTGCGGAGGTGCGGCCCCATGTGTCGGCGGCCGCGTGGGCAGCGTCCAGCGCGCTGTCGATGTCCTCGGCGGTGGAACGCGCGACCTGCGTGTAGGGCTTGCCGTTGACGGGGCTGATCACGTCGAAGTACTGGCCCTTGGCCGGCGCCAGCCACCCGCCGCCGATGAAGTTGTCGTAACGGGCTTTGTAGGTGTGCGGGGCGTCCAGGGCGCCGGGTGCTGCGTAGATCATGGGTCTCCTTTGGGGTCAATGGCGGAATGGCCTTCCTGCGGGTACCGTCTCAGTATCAGGGAAGGTGCCAACCAGGCATAGACGGAAAACCCGCAATTTTCTTTGTTTCCCGGATATTCCTGGGTTCTTTTTCAAAGGCCTTGGCGGGCTGGGTCAGCCGTGCAGCGCGATTTGCCGGCCCTTTACGCAAAGCGCTGAAGCCATCAATTAGTTTGGACTGCTCCTGAATTCATAGCTTATTGCGCAGGCTGTGATTGCGCCAAAGGCCTGTTTGGCTTAAAAAGGGAGTTTGCCTGTCAGAACCGTTGCGCTTTCCAGTATCGGCTTCAGGCGCGGCCATTGCCCTCAGCGCGGCGGTGTTTCAAGGCAATGCTGATTGGGGCGTGCTGACACCGAACCACAAGCCCAGAAAGTCTCAAGCCGGTCCTGCGTCCCCGGCCGCGACCGCGAAGCGCGACGTCAATTCGCCCAGGCCCAGTTCGGCCAGCACCTGCTGCAGGCGCGTCTGCGCAGCGCGGGTTTTTGCCGCATGGGCGCCGCTCGGTTGGGCCGGGCAGCTGGCCAGGATGAGTTCGTTTTTCATCGAATGCTCCCAGCCGACCAGCTCGGTCACCGTGACCTGGTAGCCGTTGGCCTCCAGCTGCAGGCAGCGCAGCACGTTGGTGATCTGGCTGCCGAATTCGCGGGTGTGCAGCGGATGACGCCAGAGTTCAGCCAGCGGGTTCTTGTTCAGGTTCAGGGCGCGGGACTTTTTCAGCACGCCGGCCACCTCGGCCTGGCAGCACGGCACCAGCACCATGTGGCGCGCCTGCTTGGCCAGGCCGAAAGCGATGGCGTCATCTGTGGCGGTGTCGCAGGCATGCAGCGCGGTGACGATGTCCACCTGCGGCGGCAGATCGGCGGAGCCAGTCG
>JBBSRS010000596.1:0-1301 GCA_038242795.1 Burkholderiales bacterium | reverse complement strand
GCTTCAGGCCGGTGCTGGTTGAGTTTTAACTTGCATTGCAGGTCCATCACCTGCAACTCGAATGCCACAATGCCGGCCAACATCTTCCGGGCATAGGCATCGTCCATGTCCCGCCATTGTTCAGCATAAGCAGGCTCGTGGTCACCAATGAGTTTTTTCAAAAGGCTGTCTTTGGCCGCAGCGTCTTCCAACAGCGTCGCCTTGACAGTGCAATGCACTGACAGGTAATTCCACGTGGGAACCCGGACAAGGTCAGGGTAAACCTTGGGCGACAGGTAGGCATGCGGCCCGAGAAAAGTCACGACCGCCCGCGGCCGATCCCGCAAAAAGCGCCAATGGGGGTTTCCCCTGGCTACATGCCCCAACAAAGTGAAGGTCTGCAGCCCCGCAGCTTCTTCATTCATTTCCAGATGCAGGGGCAGATGGGTAACAAAAGGCAGACCAGCATCATCAACGC
The DNA here is from genome assembly GCA_038242795.1 of Burkholderiales bacterium. Taxonomy (GTDB): domain Bacteria; phylum Pseudomonadota; class Gammaproteobacteria; order Burkholderiales; family Burkholderiaceae_C; genus Polaromonas. The sequence continues at coordinate 844 of JBBSRS010000596.1, read as the reverse complement.
TGATGAGGCTGGCCAAAGGATGCTGACGCATCAGGTCTGCTGCCTGCTCGTGGCTGCCCTCGAAATGGGTGGGAAGGTACATGGTCGCAAGCTTAGTTGAGAATCACATCAGTGACCGACCAAATATGCACCAATGTCGTGCTGTTGACATGGCAAACCAGTGCTTGACTACACGATCACGCCAGCCAAGTCAGTGGTCAACAGCTTGTTGTGCAAAATTACTCCCACTCAATGGTAGCAGGCGGCTTGCTGCTGACATCGTAGGTGACGCGGTTGATGCCGCGCACTTCGTTGATGATGCGGCTGGACACTTTTTTGAGCAGCGCATAGGGCAGCTCTGCCCAGTCGGCGGTCATGAAGTCGTTGGTTTGCACGGCGCGCAACGCCACGACATACTCATACGTGCGGCCATCGCCCATCACACCAACGCTTTTCACTGGCAGAAATACGGTGAAGGCCTGGCTGGTCAGGTCATACCAGGTCTTGCCGGTTTCGGTATCTTTGAAGTTTCGCAACTCTTCAATGAAAATGGCGTCGGCCCTGCGCAGCAGATCGGCATACTCCTTTTTGACTTCACCCAGGATTCGCACACCCAGCCCCGGACCCGGGAAGGGATGGCGGTACACCATATCGTGCGGCAGGCCCAGGGCCACACCCAGCTCGCGCACCTCGTCCTTGAACAGTTCGCGCAACGGCTCCAACAGCTTCAGGCCCAGTTGCTCAGGCAGCCCCCCAACATTGTGATGGCTCTTGATCGTGACAGCCTTTTTGCTCTTGCCGCCACCTGACTCGATCACATCAGGGTAAATGGTTCCCTGGGCCAGCCATTTGGCACCCTTGTAGG
>JBBSRS010000595.1:0-1398 GCA_038242795.1 Burkholderiales bacterium | reverse complement strand
GTCAACGCATCCCCCCAGGAGTTGCGCCCGCTCGCGCAGGCCCATCAAACCCAGGGACTGTGGCTTGCGCGGGCCATTCGCAAAAAATCCGCAGCCATCATCCTCCACCCGTAGCCTCACCGTGTCCAGGGTCTTGTCCAGCGTGATGATGACCTGCGAGGCAGCCGCATGCTTGGCAACGTTGTTGAGCGACTCCTGAACGATCCGGAACACGGCTGTTGCGTACGGCTCTGGCAATTCAAGCGCCAGTTCGTCGTTGGTGGAAAGCGTGCAGGGCACGCCGCAGCGCTGCATAAAATTGTTTGCCAGCCATTCGATGGCGGGCACCAGCCCCAGATCATCCAGCATCAGAGGCCGCAGGTCGGCTGCCATCCGGCGTGTTGCAGCCACTGTGCGGTCCAGCATGTGCACCATCTCGGTCAGCTTGGCCGCGACCATCCCCGAAGCGCATGAAGCATGGTCCCGAACCCAGATCGTGTCCATCTTCAGCGCTGTCAATGACTGCGCGAGTTCATCATGCAACTCTCGGGCCAGGCGCGCTTTCTCCTCTTCGCGGATAGCCTGTGCCGCAATGGCAAAGGCACGCTTTTCTTCCAAAAACTGCGCCGTTTCACCCGACGCCAGCAAAATGTTGCCCATTGACGATTCGGGCAGAAGCGCCAGGCTGTGGAACTGATAACTGGATGGCCGCGTGTTCCCCGACCGTGCCGATCTTTTTGAATCGGTCGAAAAATGCATCTGGCTTGTCATGATTCCTCCGGAAGATTTTTTGTTTGCAGTCTGAACGCCAGGCGAATCGAGGCTTTTCACAGCATTGCCTGTTGCAGGCCCTGAAGACACAAAGGCAAACGCAAATTTCTCTATCTGTTTGTGGAATCACCTTAAATCAAATGCAAATGCAGTTCATCGAAAACGAGGACTTATCTACAAAACGTTATTGCAGTTACAGGCTTTGCTACCCTGTTCAGCTAACCTTTTGAGAAAAAACTTCTAAAAACCACTTGGCTCACCAGAAAAATATTTTTTTATTGATTAAAAACCCTTTTTACGCAGTCTCTAACAGCCCCACCAGCTATTAATATAATAGCAAAAATAAAAATTTGCTGTCTGCATTGGTTAAGAGTCAAACGGGTTTCACCCTGGCAGTTCAGTCAGAGTCTGGTGAAATTTTGCACGGTATAAGATGGTTGAAGCTGTCACGGCGCTTGACGTGAAGCAAGACCGACAGGCCTGCATATGCCTACACTGAAATTTTGTATCTAAACTGGAGAAGTCATCATGTACAAGCGCATTCTTGTCGCCACAGACGGTTCGGATCTTTCAAAAACCGCCGTGAGCAGTGCCATTGAACTGGCAGCAGCCATAGGCGCCGAACTGGTCGCACTCTATGTCGTGCCC
>JBBSRS010000594.1:0-1399 GCA_038242795.1 Burkholderiales bacterium | reverse complement strand
TTGCCGTGGGTGCCGGCAATGGCAATGCCCTGCTTGAAGCGCATGAGTTCGGCCAGCATCAGGGCGCGCGGCACAACAGGAATATTTTTTTCGCGCGCTGCCAGCACTTCGGGGTTGTCTGCTTGGACCGCTGTGGACGTCACCACGGCATCGACATTGACCAAGTTGATGGGCGCATGACCGACAAACGTCTGGATGCCCAGCCGGGCCAGGCGCTGCAGCGTAGCACTGTCGGACAGGTCAGAGCCCGAAATGACATAGCCCAGGTTGTGCAGCACTTCGGCAATGCCGGACATGCCCACGCCGCCCAGCCCGATGAAATGGATGTGCTTGATGGCGTGTTTCATTGCGCCAGCTCCTCGCAGGCGGCCACCAAATGTGCCGTAGCGTCTGTTTTTTGCATGTTTTTGGCTTGTAGCGCACGCTGGATAAGCGTTATGCGCTCTGTTTTTTGTAGCATTATAGAAAGTTTTTCAGGCGTAAGGTCGCGCTGCTGAAGCAGCCAGCCACCACCTTGCGCGACCAGGAAATTCGCATTGGTGGTCTGGTGGTCGTCCACGGCAGAAGGAAAGGGAACAAACAGGGCCGCCGCCCCGACGGCGGCAATCTCGGTCACCGTGCTGGCGCCGGCGCGGCAGATGATGAAGTCAGCATCGGCAAAGGCCTGCGCGGTATCTTCAATAAATGGCGTGAGTTCGGCCTGCACGCCAGCGGCCTGGTAATTGGCGCGCAGCGCATCAATCTGGCGCGCACCGCTTTGATGCGTTACCTGGGGGCGCACGGCAGCCGGAATCAAGGCCAGGGCTTTTGGAACCAGTTCGTTCAGCGCGGTGGCGCCCAGACTGCCCCCCACCACCAGCAATTTAAGCGGGCCACGCCGCTCGGCAAAACGGGCTGCAGGCCCAGGCTGCCGGATGAACGCCGGGCGCAGCGGATTACCCACCCACTGGGCGTTGGCCAGCACGCCCGGAAAGGCGGTAAAGACACGGTCGGCGACGCGGGCCAGCAGTTTGTTGACCATGCCGGCAATCGAGTTCTGCTCATGCAAAATCAGCGGTTTTCCCAGCAGCACGCTGGTCAATCCGGCCGGAAAACTGATGTAGCCGCCCAGCCCCACCACCACATCGGGCTTGACGCGCCGGATCACCTGCACGCTTTGCCAAAAAGCCTTGAGCAGGCGCAGCGGCAACAGCACCAGCGTGGCCGGCCCTTTGCCGCGCACGCCTGCAAAATCAATGCTTTCAAACACAAAGCCGCGCGGTGGCACGAGCTGGCTTTCCATGCTCGGGCGTTCAGCGCTTCCCTTGCCGCCCAGCCAGTGAACGCGCCAGCCGCGCGCGCGCAGGGCTTCTGCGACGGCCAGACCCGGAAAGATGTGACCGCCCGTCCCGCCAGCCAT
>JBBSRS010000593.1:0-1401 GCA_038242795.1 Burkholderiales bacterium | reverse complement strand
GCCTTGGAAAACTCGTTGAACCAGCCTTCGCCGTAGGCATCGGAAAAGCCGATGAAGGCGACGGTCTTGACGCCCGCATTGGCCATGTGCTCGGCAATGGCCAGCGACATCATGATGTCGTTTTGCGGGGTCTTGAAGACCCAGCGTTTTTTGGCATCCTGCGGCTCGACGATGCGCGCCGACGCGGCAATCGAGATCATCGGCGTCTGCGCCTCGGCGGCGACGTCGATCATCGCCAGCGACGCCGGGGTGGTGGTCGAGCCCAGGATGATGTCCACCTTGTTCTCGCTGATCAGCTTGCGGGTGTTGCTGACCGCCGCCGTGGTGTCGGAGGCATCGTCAAGCACGATGTAGTTGATTTTTTCACCGGCAATGGTCTTGGGCATCAGCGCAATGGTGTTTTTCTCGGGAATGCCCAGCGAGGCCGCAGGGCCGGTGGCAGACAGCGTCACGCCGACATTGATGTCGGCCTGGGCCAGTCCACTGACCAGCAGCGCGGCGGCAAAGGCCAGGGGTTTGAGAATGTTCATGCTTGTCTCCTTCTTATGGTTTGAAAAACGGGGTGAGCGGGTCGGGTGTGCATGCGCGCTTCGAGGCGAATTCGCTACACATCGTAATGAGATCGCCCCGTGCCGCACAGCGGGTTTACAGGGAGTGCGCAGGCCAAAACGGAAAAAAATTCAGGCGACATCATTCGGCCAGCAGTTCGGTCGTGAGTGGTGGCTTGACCGTGGCCAGCCCGCCCACGAACAGGTCGGCCACCACCACGGCCATGGCGTCATGGTCCAGCTTTCCATCGGGTTTCATCCACATGAACATCCAGTTGACCATGCCAAACAGCAGCATGGTCAGCGGCTTGCTCAGGGCGGCCTGCTCCAGTTCTGGCCGCAGCGCCGCCACGGTACGGGCAAATCCGGCCACCACCTCGCGTTCCTTGCCGAGCACCCGTTCCCGGTCATCGGGCTGGAGAAATTTCACGTCTTCGGTCAGTACCCGGTGGGCATCCTGCGCATCGGCATACTCTTCAACAATGCGGCGGATCAGTTCGCGCAACTGCAACTCGGGCGCCGCTGCCTCGCGTGCCACGTCGGCGACCAGCAACTGCAACCGGGACACATGGCCGTCGGCAATGCTGACGAGCAGGGCGTACTTGTCGCGAAAATAATGGTAGATCGTGGCCTTGGACAGCCCGCAGGCCTCGGCCACCTGGTTCATCGAAGTGGCCGGATAGCCGCGCCGCGCAAACAGCCTGGCCGCATGCGCCAGGATCATGTCGCGCTGGTCGTCATAGCCGGAGGCGCGTCCGCGAGCCATCAGCCGGGTCTTTCAGCGTTCGTCAAAGGACAGCACCACGCGTTCGGTCAAGGGGTGCGACTGGCAGGCCAGTACGAAGCCGGCTTC
>JBBSRS010000592.1:0-1428 GCA_038242795.1 Burkholderiales bacterium | reverse complement strand
CCTTCTTGTCCGGCCCCCGGCCATAGCTCACCGCACGCAGCTTGTGCTTGACGGCCAGGTCCAGCAGCTGCTGCGCGTTGGGCTGGAACATGTGGAAATTCAGGCCGAAGGGCTGGTCGCCCGTCAGCTCGCGGATGCGGACGATTTCGGCTTCAATCTGGTCAGAGGCAATCGTGGCGCCGGCCAGAAAGCCGAAGCCGCCGGCATTGGTGGTGGCGGCCACCAGCGAGGAGCCGGCAACCCAACCCATCGCCGTCTGCACCACGGGGTAGCGGCAGCCCAGCAGGTCGCACAAGGGGGTGCGGATCGTGGAAGTTGCGCTCATGCGTTGCCGTCCTTTTTGTTGGCCTGCGCCATCGATTTGGCGTCATGGCCGCCCAGATGCCCGGCGCCCAGAATCTGGCTGTGCGCATGGGCAAAGTGGTGGTAGCCAAAGGCCACGTCCATCGTGGTGCGCAGGCCCTGCAGTTCTTCGACCCGGTTGATGACGGTCTTGGTCAGCGCCAGGCCCAGACGCGGCTGCTTGGCAATGCGCGCGGCGATGTCGTAGGTTTGCGCTTCCAGCTCATCGCGCGGCACCACGCGGTTGACCATGCCCATCATGTAGGCGCGGTCGGCCTTCATGCGGTCGCCGAGGAACAGGAATTCCTTGGCAATGCGTGGGTTCAGCTCATGCGCGTGGGCAAAATATTCGACGCCCGGAATGCCCATGCGCACCACCGGGTCCTGGAAAAAAGCGTCGTCGCTGGCAATGATCAGGTCGCAGACCCAGGCCAGCATCAGGCCGCCGGCCACACAGGCACCCTGCACCATGGCGATGGTCGGCTTCGGGATGTCGTGCCAGCGCCGGCACATGCCTAAATAGACTTCCTGCTCGCGCACAAACAGCTGCTCGGCGCCGGGCTTGTTGGTGTGGTCCCACCACAGCGTTTCGCGCTCGAAGGGCTTGTTGATGTCGCGCCCCGGCGTGCCAATGTCGTGGCCGGCACTAAAGTGCTTGCCGGTGCCGCGCAGCACGATCACCTTGACGCTGTCGTCGTCGACGGCGCGGCGAAAGCACGCATCCAGCGCGTAGGTCATCTGCGAGTTCTGCGCATTGTTGAAGTCGGGGCGGTTCATCGTCAAGGTGGCGATGCCGTCCACGGCCTGGTACAGCACCGGCTCGTCGGTTTCGTAGACTGATTTGTCCTCGCGCTGCACGAAGTTGTCACCCGGGTCTGTATGGCTCATGGAAAGTACTCAGTTAAGCAAGCACCGAAGCGCGCAGGTTGTGGGGGTCAAGACGCGCCAGCAGCGCGAGCTGCTCTGCAGTCGGCGCAGCCGTCTCGGGCACGTCAGCGGGAACATGCAGTTCAAAGCCGGTGGCCTCCTGCACCTGCGCGGCGGTAACGCCAGGGTGCAGCGAAACCAGCCGCGCCTGGCGGTTGG
>JBBSRS010000591.1:0-1434 GCA_038242795.1 Burkholderiales bacterium | reverse complement strand
ATCGCGTACATGATAGGCAAACACTGTAGCGCCTTGTGTTTGCTCACCTGCGCCAGCCATCAGCTGCGAAAAATCATGGCCGTGAAAAATATTGTCACCCAGCACCAACGCGCTCGGGGCTTTGCCAATGAAGTTTTCGCCAATCAAGAAAGCCTGCGCCAGGCCATCCGGGCTGGGCTGCACGGCGTACTGCAGGTTCATGCCCCACTGGCTGCCGTCGCCCAGCAACTGGGTAAAGCGAGGCGTGTCCTGCGGGGTACTGATGACGAGCACGTCTTTGATCCCGGCCAGCATCAGGGTGCTGAGCGGGTAATAAATCATCGGCTTGTCATACACCGGCAGCAACTGTTTGCTGATGGCCAGCGTGGCCGGGTGCAACCGGGTGCCAGAGCCACCGGCGAGGATGATGCCTTTGCGTTGGGTCATGAGGATGTGGTTTTCTATTGATGTCTTAAAGGATTTCAGCCAGCATGCGGTCCACGCCCTGCTGCCAGGGGGGCAGTGCCAAGCCAAAGACGCTTTGCAGCCGCATGCAGTCCAGGCGCGAGTTGTGCGGTCGCTGTGCTGGCGTCGGAAAAGCGCTGGTAGGCACGGCGGCAACCTCATTTGCTACTATTTTCATAGCTGTTTGTGCTTGCTGTGCCTGCGAAATCACGTGTTTTGCATACCGATTCCAGGTCGTTTCACCTTGGGCGGCCAGATGGTAAAGCCCGGCGTCCTGTGGGCGGTGCAGCACCTGGCGAATGGCGTGGGCCGTGACGTCGGCAATCAACTCGGCACCGGTGGGCGCGCCGAACTGGTCGTCGATCACCGTCAAGCGCTCGCGCTCCTGCGCCAGCCGCAGCATGGTCTTGGCCAAGTTCCCGCCGCGGGCCGCCTACACCCAGCTGGTGCGAAACATCAGGTGCTGCCGGCAGTGTTCGGCCACCCGCTGTTCGCCTTCGAGCTTAGTCTGGCCGTAAACGCCCAGCGGCGCGGGCGTATCGCCTTCAACCCAGGGCCGGCTGCCGCTGCCATCGAACACGTAGTCGGTCGAGTAATGCACCAGCCAAGCGCCTAACTTGCTGGCCTCCTGCGCCAGCACGCCGGGTGCTAGGGCGTTGATGGTGCGGGCCAGTTCGGGCTCGCTTTCAGCTTTGTCCACAGCGGTGTGGGCAGCGGCATTGAAGATCACATCGGGGCGCAAGGCACGCACCGTGTCCGCGATGCCGGTCAGGTTGCCCAGGTCGCCGCACAGGTTCGGACTGTGCCGGTCCAGCGCGATCAGCTCACCCAGCGGCGCCAAGCTGCGCTGGAGTTCCCAACCAAGCTGGCCGTTTTTGCCGAACAGCAGAATTTTCATGTGCTGGCGTACTGGGTCTGCACCCAGTCGCGATAGGCGCCGCTTTGCACATTGGCCACCCACTCCGGGTTGGCCAAGTACCACTGCACGGT
>JBBSRS010000590.1:0-1468 GCA_038242795.1 Burkholderiales bacterium | reverse complement strand
TCTGGAAACGGATTGAAAACTTTATCCATGCAGAAAAACAGGCCCAGATTATGCAGGCGGCCCGAAGCACGCCTGCCGTACCAGCGCCTGCCAGGGGTGGCTGGTGGTCCAGTCTGGGCTTGTGGCGTGGCGCTACCGCAGCCGGTGCGTTTGCGACCTTGCTGGCCGTGGTGACTGGCGTGAATTTCACCAAGCAGTTGAACGGACAGGTGCAGGAACTCAGCGCCAAGCTTTCAGCCACCCCGGCGATTGAATACGTCGCCGTGCTGGCCGACGACAAGGCGAATGCCTCGATTCTGGTGACGTTTGACCCCAAGAGCCAGAAACTAATGCTCAAGCGGGTGGGCGATTTCCGCGAGCAGCCTGACAAGTCGCTCGAACTGTGGGCCTTGCCGCCGGGGGCGCCGGCCAAGTCGCTGGGCGTGATGAGCGGCGATGCCGTGGTCCAGCTGACCGCCGCCGACAGCGACATCAGCCGGTCGCCAATACTGGCCATCACGCTGGAACCCAAGGGCGGCGTGACGGCCGGAACAGCGGCTACCGGGCCGATCCTGTTCAAGGGCGCGTTGATCAGGACGCCTGAATAGCCAAAAAAGGGACGCTCGTTAAAGCGTCCCTTTTTGTTTTGAGGCTGAAAAATTCAGCGCCAGTGGCCTCTGTGCCCGCCGCCATACCCCCGGCTGTAGCCAAAGTTGAGCGACAGGCCGACAGGCGGGTAATACGGCGCGTAATAGGGACGGGGAGCGTAGTAGGCGGGGTAGCCAGAGTAATACACCGGTGCGGTTACCACTGGCTGCGTGTAAATTGGCTGAGGCTGCACATAGACCTGCTGAGGTTGCACATAAACCGGCGGCGACTGCACCTGCACCGGCTGCGAATAGCTTGGCGGCGGCGACTGAAACGGTTGTGGCGCGGCTTCGATGGCACCGACCGGCGTGACGTTCAGCCGCACATGCAGGCCCGGGTCGTTGGCCATTTGCGCGGTGTATTGCGCGCCCTGGTATTCATACACCACATTGAAGTAACTGGCGCGGTTTTCATAAAACGTCTGGGTGCTGCAGCGCTGGACGTTTTGCAGCTGGTTGTTCGGCCCTTCGATGCGGTTGCCGAGGAGGGCGCCGCCAACCAGGCCAATCATGGTGGCTGCCGCCCGTCCGCCACCATTGCCGATCGCGTTGCCCGCCGCGCCTCCGGCAATGGCGCCCATCACCGCCCCGGCCCCCGAACTGGGCGCCTGCACCACGACGGCTTCGTTGCTGCACACCTGGCGCGGCACGGCCACTTGCTGCACCACCGGCGTGCTGGAGATCACCCGCGCCAGAATGTCCATGGCCGATGCGGGCGCCGACGCCAGTGCAGCAGTCGCCACGACGGAACCGATGCAGGTTTTGATGAAGGTGTTTTTCATAGCCAGGCCTCTTTGTGCAACTTGCCAATCACGCAGGAATGTTGGGGAACTGCGGTGTTC
>JBBSRS010000589.1:0-1556 GCA_038242795.1 Burkholderiales bacterium | reverse complement strand
GCTTTGACCTGAACAACCTGCAGTTTGTCCGCGACATGAAGGCCAGGGGGGTGTATGCATCCATTTCGCTGGGCGTGAAGCAGCCCGACTACGACACGGTGGACCAACTGGTTGCCGAAGGCCTGGTGCCGGACTACATCACCATCGACATTGCCCATGGTCATGCCGACACGGTGCAGAAAATGATCCGCTACCTGAAGGACAAGCTGCCTGCATCGTTCGTCATTGCCGGCAATGTGGCCACGCCCGAGGCCGTGATCGACCTGGAAAACTGGGGTGCCGATGCGACGAAGGTCGGCATTGGCCCCGGCAAGGTCTGCATCACCAAGATGAAGACCGGCTTTGGCACCGGCGGCTGGCAGCTGTCGGCGCTCAAGTGGTGCGCCCGCGTGGCGACCAAGCCGATCATTGCCGACGGCGGCATCCGCGAGCATGGCGACGTTGCCAAGTCGATCCGTTTTGGCGCGACCATGGTGATGATTGGCTCGATGCTCGCAGGCCTCGAAGAAAGCCCGGGCCAGACGGTCGAGGTCGATGGCCAGCTGTTCAAGGAATACTACGGCAGCGCCTCGGACTTCAACAAGGGCGAATACAAGCACGTCGAGGGCAAGCGCATCCTGGAGCCGATCAAGGGCAAGCTGGTCGACACGCTGCGTGAAATGGAAGAAGACGTGCAAAGCGCCATCAGCTACTCGGGCGGTACCCGGCTGATGGACATCCGCAAGGTCAACTATGTGATTCTGGGTGGCAAGAACTCGAACGAAGACCTGATGATGTGAACCACGCCGCGCCACCTTTCAGTGGCGCGGCATTTCGCCAAGGCCAAGCAGTTCCAGCGCCAGCTGGTGCAGACGGTGGCCTGGCGCAATCAAGGCCTCCAGCACGCTGAAATGGTTCAGACCCGGCAGTGATTCGCAAACCGGTACGGTTTTGACACCCCAAGCCTGCTGGATCAACCGGTTCTGGCGTAAAAATTCTTCGCTTTCGTCACCGCCCGCGACCGAGCAAAGCGTGCCTTGCGTCGGATACGGCAGCAACACCGGGCTGGCTTGCCTGACCTGTTCGGGCGTCAAATGCAAATCCTGCAGGAAAGGCGTCTGACGAATCGGTTCAAGATCGTACAGGCCCGAAATCGACAGCGCATTTTTGACCAGCGCTTGCGGTAAATCGAGTGCGTGGGTAGTCCAGTCGCAGGCCAGCATCATGGCGGCCAGGTGTCCTCCCGCAGAGTGCCCCGCAACCGTGATGCGTGCGGGATCACCACCGTGCGCTGCAATATGCCGCCACGTCCACGCCAGCGCCTTGACCATTTGCCGGACGATGTCAGGAATCGTCACCGCCGGACACAGGGCGTAGTTCAGCACCACGACACAGGCGCCAGCCTGCGTGAACGCGGGGGCCATGAAGGAGTGGTCAGACTTGTCCAGCGCACGCCAGTAGCCACCGTGGATGAACACCAGCACGGGCGCGCTTTTGCCCGAACTGACACCGCTGGCCGGAAAGATATCCAGCGTTTCGCCAGGCTGCTCGCCGTAAGCCACGTCAAGCAGGCACGG
>JBBSRS010000588.1:0-1575 GCA_038242795.1 Burkholderiales bacterium | reverse complement strand
TGGTCGGCCGCGCATGCCTACACCAACCTGTACGGCCCCAAAGCCGCTGAAAAATCCATCACCGCCACGGTGACCGGCAATGTGCGGGTGACGGAAATTGGCAGCGACGATTACGACACGCACCACATCGTGCTGGACTTTGGCAAGATGCCGTTTCCGGTGCGCGAAGGCCAGTCCATCGGCATCGTGGCGCCGGGGGTTGACACCAACGGCCGGCCGCACCATGCACGCCAGTATTCGATTGCCAGCCCGCGCAACGGCGAGCGGCCGGGCTACAACAACCTGTCACTGACCATCAAGCGGGTGCTGGAAGACCACCAGGGCAACCCGGTGCGCGGCGTCAGCTCGAACTACATGTGCGATTTGCAGGTCGGCGACAGGGTGCAGGTGATGGGCCCGTTTGGCGCCAGCTTTTTGATGCCCAACCATCCGCGCTCGAACATCGTGATGATCTGCACCGGCACCGGCAGTGCGCCGATGCGGGCGATGACCGAATGGCGGCGCCGGCTGCGCAAGTCGGGCAAGTTCGAAGGGGGCAAGCTGATGCTGTTTTTCGGTGCCCGCACCCAGCAGGAGCTGCCTTATTTTGGCCCGCTGCAAAGCCTGCCCAAGGATTTCATCGACATCAACTTTGCGTTTTCGCGCACGCCGGACGCGCCCAAGCGCTATGTGCAGGACGTGATGCGCGAGCGCGCGGCCGATCTGGCGCTGCTGCTGCAGGATGATTCGACCTTCTTTTATGTGTGCGGACTCAAGGCCATGGAAGAGGGCGTGGTGCTGGCCCTGCGCGATGTGGCACAGCAGGCCGGCCTCGACTGGGAAACCGTCGGTGCAACCCTCAAGTCCGAAGGGCGACTGCATCTGGAAACCTATTGAATGCGGGAATAAATTCGTTTTTAACCAGCGGGCTGAATTTTTGTAACTATTCGGGTCGCTTTTTGGGTTAAAGCGCAATGGCATCAGCCTGTGTCATCCCGGGCTTGACCCGGGAACCATGACCTCTCCCCAAACAGGGTGCTGGAATGCGGATCAAGTCCGCAATGACAAAAGAGATTACGGAGAGCTTAAAGGAAGCTGATCAGTTACGAAATTTTGAATCAAAAAGGCCCATGGCGCAATGCTGGTATGCACAAGCAGCTATTAATTAAATAGCGAATACCAGTCAAGTATTTTGGATCGACTTAAATCTTTCGTGCAGCGTGATGGAATAACGAAGGTTGCTTTGCTTCAGCGGCTTATGTTCTACCATTCGGGCGTCTAAAAATTCCCCGTTACGCTTGTCACCCATGCCCGCCTCATTTCCCGTACCAAGCTCACGCCGTTCCTTTTTGCGGGCTTCGCTTGCCATGCTCGGCGCTGCTGCGATGCCGCAAGCTGTTGCCGTCGAGGCATACGATGTCACCCCGTGGGCCGGCCCGGTGGAGGCGTTCCAGCTGGTGGACACCACCGGCAAAGTTTGGCGGCCTGCCGATTTCAGCGGCCGGGCGGTGCTGCTGAATTTCTGGGCCAGCTGGTGCGAACCGTGCCGCGCCGAGATGCCTTCGCTCCAGCAGGCAGTGGCCGTGCATGGCGGCG
>JBBSRS010000587.1:0-1624 GCA_038242795.1 Burkholderiales bacterium | reverse complement strand
CAGGCCGTTGTGCACCAGCAGCACCGACGTGGGAGCCGCAGCGCCGCCCTGGTAGCCGACAAACTGGGCCGGGTCTTGCAGCTTGGTGCTGCCGTTTTCCATGGCAATGAGCAATTGGCCGTCTTCGATGCTGTAGCCGGTCGCGTCCTTGTGCGAACCGCTGGCCAGCGGCGCCGACTGGTCGAGGAAGTTGCGGGCAAAGGCAATCACCTTGCCGCCGCGCACCGGGTTGTAGCCCTGGCCTTTTTCAGCGCCGTCTGTTTCGGGAATCGCGTCGGTGCCGTAAAGCGCGTCATACAGCGAGCCCCAGCGCGAATTGGCAGCGTTCAAGGCATAACGGGCATTCAAAATCGGCACGACCAGTTGCGGGCCGGCTTGCATGGCCAGTTCGGCATCGACGTTGGCGGTGGTGATGGCAACGGTGGCCGGCTGCGGCACGAGGTAGCCGATGCCTTCCAGAAACGCGCGGTAGGCGGGCATGTCGGCGATGGGGCCGGGATGGGCCTTGTGCCAGGTGTCAAGCTCGGTTTGCAGGCGGTCGCGTTCGGCCAGCAGCGCGATGTTTTTCGGGGCCAGGTCGGACACGATGGCGTCAAAGCCGGTCCAGAAGGTGTCGCTGTCCACGCCAGTGCCGGGCAGCACCTTGTCGTTGATGAAGTTGTCGAGGGAAGTCGCAACCTGCAGGCCGTGGCGGGTGGTGCGTTCGGTGTTGTGGGTCATGGATGGTTCCTTTTAAAAAAATGAAAAATGGATTGCGCTGAAAGCCGGGAATTGGCGATGGACGACCGGCAGCCGGTCACCAGCTCAACCCAGCGTCTTGTAAAAATAATAAACCGTCAACGCGCTGCCCACCGCAATCACCATGCGGCGCAGCCACGGCCCCTGGATTTTGCGCGCCATGCGGGCGCCCCAGTAACCGCCCAGTGTGGCGGTCAGCACCATCACCAGCGTGTGCGGCCAGCTGACGGCACCGGCGATGATGAAGGTCATCACCGTGACGCTGTAGATCACCGCCGACAGGATGTTTTTCAGCGCGTTGATGTGCTGCACGTCTTCATGCCCGCCAATCGCCAGGCTGGCCATCATCAGGATGCCCATGCCGGCACCAAAGAAGCCGCCGTAGATCGACACCAGCAACTGCACGAACCAGCCGATGGGCGAGCCGGCGCCATGCTCTGCACCGGTTTTCTCGATCGGTGCCGGACGTATTTTTTTCAAGGCAGCGGACAGCTGCGGGCTGAAGGCAAACAGCAGTGTGGCAAAGCCCAGCAGCCACGGAATCAGCGCGGCAAAGCGCGCATCACCGGCCGACAGCAGCAGCAATCCGCCCGCCGCACCGCCAAAAAACGAGGCAACGCCCATGGGCAGCAAATAACGCTTGTAGCGCGCCAGTTCCTGCCGGTAAGCCCACGCGCCGCTCAGGCTGCCGGGCCACAGCGCCACCGAGTTGCTGGCGTTGGCCACCACCGGCGGCAGGCCCACGGCCAACATCGCCGGGAACGAGAAAAATGTTCCGCCGCCGGCCATGGCATTGACCGCGCCGGCGGCAAATCCGCCCGCGCCGATCAGCAAAATGTCCAGCGGCGTCATGACGACTTGTCGCCAAAAGGCAGCGCCAGCACAT
>JBBSRS010000586.1:0-1634 GCA_038242795.1 Burkholderiales bacterium | reverse complement strand
TGCGCCAGGCGTTCTGCGTCGCCGGGGCCCATGAATTTTCGCTGTTTTTAGATGAAAATGGCTGTTTGCGCAGGCTGAACGGGTACAAGCAGCTATTTTATTTATAGCAAAAAAGTGTCGCACGCTGTCTGGAACAGCGCCAGCCTCAGGCCGGGAAAAAGCCTTCAACCGACAAATAACGCTCGCCGGTGTCGTAGTTAAAGCCCAGCACACGGCTGCCCGCCGGCATTTCGGCCAGTTTCTGGGCAATCGCCGCCAGCGTCGCGCCCGACGAAATGCCGACCAGCATGCCTTCTTCGCTGGCCGAACGGCGCGCCATTTCGCGGGCCGGTTCGGCATCGACCTGGACCACGCCGTCAAGCACACTGACATCGAGATTTTTTGGAATGAAGCCGGCGCCTATGCCCTGGATCGGATGCGGGGCGGGGGCGCCGCCGGAGATAACCGGCGAGGCGCTGGGCTCGACCGCAAACACCTTCAACTGCGGCCAGGCGGCTTTCAGCACCCGGGCGCAGCCGGTCAGGTGGCCACCGGTGCCGACGCCGGTGATCAGCGCGTCCAGTCCGTCGGGAAAATCCGCCAGGATTTCCTGCGCGGTGGTGCGGGCATGGATGGCGGTGTTGGCCGGGTTGTCGAATTGCTGCGGCATCCAGCTGTTCGGCGTGGCGTCGACCAGTTCCTGGGCGCGGGCAATCGCCGCCTTCATGCCGCCGGCGCGCGGCGTCAGGTCAAAACTGGCGCCATAGGCCAGCATCAGCCGGCGGCGCTCGACGCTCATGCTGTCGGGCATCACCAGCACCAGCTTGTAGCCCTTGACCGCCGCGACCATCGCCAGGCCGATGCCGGTGTTGCCGGAGGTCGGCTCGATGATCGTGCCGCCGGGCTGCAGGGCGCCTGATGTCTCGGCGGCCTCGACCATGGCCAGCGCGATGCGGTCCTTGATGGAGCCGCCAGGATTCGAGCGTTCTGACTTGATCCACACATTCGCATCCGGGCCAAACAGGCGGTTGATGCGGACATGGGGTGTGTTGCCAATGGTGGCGAGGATGCTGTCGGCTTTCATGGGGGCTCCTGGTCGATGGGGGATGCTTTAACGCCCTGTGGCGCACTGCCATAATAGAGGGGTGAAGCCTGCCAGACCGCCGCTGGTGCAATTTCCGAAAGGAAGCACTGGAGGAACGTCCGGACTGCACAGGACAGCGTAGGAGGTAATACCTCTCCACCGCGAGGTGAGGATCAGAGCAACAGAGACGAGCCGGTTCAGTCCGGGTGAAACGGGCAATCTCTACGCGCAGCAACACCAAATAGGCCAGCGTTGACGTGGTTCCGCGGAGCTGGCGGGTAGGTGGCACCGAGCCGGGCAGGCGACTCCCGGCCCAGATTAATGGCGGTCACACGGGCTTGCTGCAAGGCAACCCCGGCGCACAAAATCCGGCTTATCGGCAGACTTCACACTTTTATGTCGCTGCGCGCCCCTGCCGGGGCGCAGCCGCCATGCTGGCAGCTCAGTGCTGGATGTTCAGCGCACGGCCCAGCGCAAACACAGAATTCGGTGCCGTGGTGTAGACCGGCTGGGGCTTGGGCGTGCTGTAGACGCCGCGTTTGGCGGGCCTGGCTTCGATTTTGACGCCCTT
>JBBSRS010000585.1:0-1652 GCA_038242795.1 Burkholderiales bacterium | reverse complement strand
TTGACGACGCTGGTCGATCTGCCGTTTTCTGTCTCGCCGGTCGTGGCGGGCCTGATGTACGTGCTGCTGTTCGGTGCGCAGGGCTGGTTCGGGCCGTGGTTGCAGGCGCATGACATCAAGATCATTTTTGCCGTTCCGGGCATTGTGCTGGCGACGGTGTTCGTGACTTTTCCCTTCATCGCGCGCGAGTTGATTCCGCTGATGCAGGCGCAGGGCAATGACGAGGAGCAGGCCGCCATCGTACTGGGCGCCACCGGCTGGCAGACGTTTTGGCGCGTCACGCTGCCCAACATCAAGTGGGGGCTGATCTACGGCGTGATTTTGTGCAATGCGCGCGCCATGGGTGAATTCGGCGCGGTGTCGGTGGTGTCGGGCCATATTCGCGGGCAGACCAACACCTTGCCGCTGCATGTGGAAATCCTCTACAACGAATACCAGTCCGTCGCCGCCTTTGCCGTGGCGTCGCTGCTGGCCATTTTGGCGCTGGTCACGCTGGCTATCAAGTCGTTCGCCGAATGGCGGCACGAGGCTGAAATCAAGGCGGCGGCTGAACTGCCGCCGGAACGTCCGCCGGCCTTGGCCGCTGTTCGCTGAAAAAACGCTGGAAACATAAATCATGGGTATCGAAATTCGCAACGTCAGCAAGCAGTTTGGCAACTTCCAGGCCTTGGCTGACGTGAGCCTGGACATTGAAGCGGGCGAGCTGGTCGCCTTGCTCGGCCCCTCGGGCTGCGGCAAGACCACGCTGCTGCGCATCATTGCCGGGCTGGAAACGCCCGACCAGGGCAGCATTCTGTTCAGCGGCGAGGACACCACCGACGTGCATGTGCGCGAGCGCGGCGTTGGTTTTGTGTTCCAGCATTACGCGCTGTTCCGGCACATGACGGTGTTCGAGAACGTCGCCTTCGGCCTGCGCGTCAAGCCGCGCAGCCAGCGTCCCAGCGAAGCGCAGATCAAGGAAAAAGTGCATTCGCTGCTCGGTCTGGTGCAGCTCGACTGGCTGGCCGACCGCTTTCCGTCGCAGCTGTCGGGCGGACAGCGCCAGCGCATCGCCCTGGCGCGCGCCTTGGCCGTCGAGCCCAAGGTGCTGCTGCTCGACGAGCCCTTCGGCGCGCTCGATGCCAAGGTCCGCAAGGAATTGCGCCGCTGGCTGCGCCGCCTGCATGACGACCTGCATGTCACCAGCATTTTTGTCACGCACGACCAGGAAGAGGCGCTCGAAGTCGCCGACCGCGTGGTGCTGATGAACCAGGGCAAGGTCGAGCAGATCGGCTCGCCACAGCAGGTTTGGGACCATCCGGCGAGCCCGTTTGTGTATGGTTTTCTGGGCGACGTGAACCTGTTTCATGGCCGTGCCCATGAGGGCGAAATCCAGCTCGACGGATTGACCCTCAATGCGCCCGAGCACAGCAGCGCGCAAAACGCCAAGGCGTTTGCCTATGTGCGGCCGCACGATTTCGAGGTGGCGCGCTACACGCCAGGCGCGGGCGGCATCGTCGCGACGCTGGACCGGGCGATTGTCATCGGCCCAATTGCCCGGCTGGAACTGATTCCGGTTGATTCGGACAAGCCGTCGGCTGAGTCGCTGATTGAAGTGCAAATGCCCTCGCACCAGTTCAGGGACATGGGGCTGAAGGAGGGCGAAAAGCTGG
>JBBSRS010000584.1:0-1670 GCA_038242795.1 Burkholderiales bacterium | reverse complement strand
GCGCCCCGGTCCAGGTTGTAGGCGGCGGCTTCGGCCATCATTTGCGCATCGGTGCCGGCAATCTGCACCGCAATCGGACCCGGCTCGCCGTCATGGTTGGCGCGGCGCGAAGTTTTCAGCGTGTCCCACAAATCGCGGCGCGAGGTGACCATTTCGCTGACCGCATAACCCGCCCCGAGCTTTTTGCACAGCTGGCGAAACGGCCGGTCCGTGACGCCGGCCATGGGCGCGACAAACACATTGTTTGCCAAGGCAAAGGGACCGATGTTCATGGGGGAGTGAAAGCCTGCAGTTGCTGAAAAAGGAGGCACGATTGTAGCTGCCCAAAATTTCAGCATTCAAAACCCGGGCGCCGGCTTGCAGCGGCTTGCCTGCCTATACTCAGGCCCGTATGGAAACCTGGATACAACATTTGATCGAACTGCTGGCCCTGCCTGAATTCGGGCTGAGCACGGTGTTTATCGTCTCTTTCATCTCGGCAACCTTGCTGCCGCTGGGTTCCGAGCCGGTGGTGTTCGGGCTGGTCAAGCTCAACCCGGCGATGTTCTGGCCGGCCGTCCTGGTTGCCACCGCCGGCAACACGCTGGGTGGTGCGCTCGACTGGTGGCTGGGGTTTGGCGCACACCGGGTGGCCGACAAATACACGCATTCATCGCACCACGGCCGCGCCGTGCGCTGGCTGGAAAAGCTTGGCCCCAAGGCCTGCCTGCTGGCCTGGCTGCCGGTCGTGGGCGACCCGCTGTGCGCCGTGGCCGGCTGGCTGAAGTTTCCGTTCTGGCCCTGCCTGGGCTTCATGGCAGTCGGCAAGTTCCTGCGCTATTTTTTGATGACCGGCAGCCTGATCTGGGCATTTCCCGGCGTGATCGGCGCCTGAATCGGGTTTAAAAGCGCTCGTAGGGCATCAGGTAGCGCCACTGCCCGGGCGGCAGCTGGCTCAGCGGCATGCGGCCGACGCGCAGCCGCTTCATCGCCGTGACCTGCAGCCCGACGCTCTCGCACAGGTAGGCGATCTGGCCGGGCATCTCGCCCTTGAGCGCAAAACGCAGCCGCGCCTCGCTTTGCCAGCTCACCTTGGCCGGCGGCAGCAGTGCGCCCCGGTAGGTAAAGCCATGGTCGATGCGGTTCAACCGCTCCAGGCCGCCGGGCTTGATGTCGCCACTAACCTCCACCACCACTTCGTGCTCCAGCAGGCGGGCGTCTTCCCGCAGCTTGCGCACGACACGCCAGTCACCGGAAAAAACCACCAGGCCACTGGCCGCCGTGGCCAGCGGCGTGAGCAGTTCGGAGCTGGAGAAATGCTTTTTCAGCGGACGGATGCCCGAGCGGTCGCCGGGCGCGTGGTTGGCGGCCGTCAGCAACTGTGCGGCGGTTGGAACACGGGCGTCGCCGCTGGCATGGGCTGCGTCACGCGATTCATAGCCCGCCGGCTTGTGCAGCAAGATGGTCACCGGCGTCAGCGCCAGCAGGCTGGCGTCGGGCGACAGCATAACGGACTGGTTCTGGACGCGGAATTGGGGCTCTTCCACCACCGCGCCGTCGACCGTGACAAAGCCGCCCTCGATGTACTGCTCCGCCTCGCGGCGTGAACAGGCCAGCATGTCGGCAAGGCGTTTGGCGAGTCGTACCGGTTCGGTCATGGGGGCAGGCGTCCTGGTGTGTCCGGTTGAAAT
>JBBSRS010000583.1:0-1730 GCA_038242795.1 Burkholderiales bacterium | reverse complement strand
GCGACCAGCGGCTTGGACAGGGCTACATAACTGCCGACCAGCGACATGCTCAGCGCCAGGCAGGCATAGGCAATCCAGGGAGAAGCAGGGCGGTGCGGCACGTTGGGAACTCCAAAACAGGATCGGGAAAAAGTCTGGAAAAATTTGCTTTTCTGCAGGAGTTATAAAACTGATGGAACGCCGGGGCAACACGAACAGTCTCGTGTTGACATGCACAAAAATCAGAACGCGGCGGCGTTTGCTTTCAACTGTTCGGGTCCGAAGCGGTGAATGGTCATGGCGTCCACGGCGGTGGCACCCAGGCTGCTGTAGAACCCGATGGCGGGAAGGTTCCAGTTCAGGCAACCCCATTCCAGCCGCTGGCAACCCCGGTCCAGGGCAAGTTTCGACAGGAAAGCCATCATGGTTTTGCCCAGTCCCTTGGCGCGCATGGCGTCATCGACCAGGAAAGCGTCCATGTACACGCCTGACTGCCCGGTGAAGGCAGACGAGGTCTGGCAGAAATACACGAAGCCGACCGGCTGGCCGTCATAAAGGCCGAACACCGCCTCCCCCTTCTTGTGGGCCAGCAACTGGCGGATACCTTCGGTTGTGGCGGTGACCTTGTCGGCCATTTTCTGGTAGGTGCCAAGTTTTTTCATGAAATCCACCACCAGGGCCGCGTCGTCTGGTTCGGCCAGACGCAGTAAAAAGTGCGGATCTTTCGTCAGGATGCTGTTCATGCCTTGTCGTGCCTTGAGGACGCGCAGCCGTTGGGGCCTGTGACACCACAGGCCGTCACCTCAGCCGCCTGAAGCAAAGTATCGCATCAAGGCAAGCCCTGATTTTCTGGCCCTGCCTGTGTGCATCCGGCGTTCACCGTCAAAAAGGCTGCCTTGGGTGTGTGGCAAGGCACACGGCAGGGCGGCTCTCAAGCCGAAGGCCTACACCATCGATGCCGTGGCGCCTGAATCCTCAAGCATGCTTTCCAGACGTTTGGAGTGGGCCGCAAGGCCGGGAATCAGCGCAAGGGTCGGGTGGACCTCCTGCAGTTTTTGCCAGGTTGTCTTTGACATCGAACCGTTGGCCTTTTGCAGCTTGGAAAGGATCGAATCGGTCAGGAGGTGGATGACAACCTCGAAGCGACAGGCTTCGACGGATGACGTCCCGGCCCATGCCGGGGCGGCACCCCACCAGAGCACGTCGATCAGGCGGGGCAGGTCTGCTGCCGCAAAGATGGACCGGGCCAGGCCACACACGGCCTGGTTCAACGCCGCTTTGACGGCCAGGACGTCGAGCGTCTGGTCGTCCAGCGCTTTGTTGAGCATTTCCAGTTCAACAGCCAGCGCGTCCTCGCTGAAAGGCTGCACCCGCGCGCCAATCATGGTGCCGCCAGGGTCGACAAAGCCGCTGGGCGCTTCGAGGGCATTGACGAGCGGGTGATAGGCCGTTTCACCGTCCCAGCAGAACTGGCCCCGGAAGAAGACTTCGTCATAGCCCTTGGGAACGCCCAGAAAATGCACGGCCACCGGTTTACCGCTGCGCTGGATCAGGTAAAGGGCAAGTTCCAGCGTGTTCACCGGCCATCCCCGATCGACCGCTGACCAAAAACCATCGACCGGCGTCTGATCGGCAAGGGCCAGGGCATTGATCAGCAGGTGGCCCGCCTGCCGCAGATTCTGGATGTTGAAATAGCGGTCCGGGCCGTGCAGTCCGACCAGCCCGTCGGCAATCCCGTCCATGATGTTCTG
>JBBSRS010000582.1:0-1747 GCA_038242795.1 Burkholderiales bacterium | reverse complement strand
CGTCGTCCGCGTGGGCCAGGTTCATTTTTACTACCGTGCCAGGCTGCTGAGCACCGAGTTCAATCCGGGTCACGAAACCATCGAGGCCAGGTTGTTCACCGAGTCTGAAATCCCGTGGGACGAGATTGCCTTTCGAACCGTCAAGGAAACGCTGGAATGCTACTTTGACGACCGGCGCAAGGGCCGATTCGGCATTCATGTGCTGGACGTTTCCTGACGTTTTCTGACCTTGCCGCTTGGGTTGTCCGGGAGCGGGATGCATTGAGCACTCCATGCCGGGCTTAGAATTTCAGGTTTGCTTTTGCATTCACCGCTGACAGCTTTTTAGCGCCGGCTCTCGCCGTTGGCAACGTCCTGGTTGCCCTCCCCTTTTCACCAGAATTTCCCCAAACTGCAACCCCATGTTTAAATCCGCCTCCTTTTTTCGCATCGCCTCCGATTTTGTGTTGCCACCGCTCGAAGCGCTGGAAGAAGTGCTCCAGACCGCCCAGTTCATGCCCTGCGGCGCCACGCAGCCCGAGTCGGTCGGCTGGGTGCCGCCGCGTGGCAACAAAAGCACGGTGATGGTCGAAACCGTCGGCACGCAGGTCATCTTGCGACTCAGCATCGAGCGCCGCCCGGTGCCCGCCTCTGCCGTCAAGGCCGAGGTGGAAGACCGCGTCGAAAAGTACAAGCAGGAAACCGGCCGCGAGCGCGCCAGTGCCAAGATCAAGAAAGAGTTCAAGGAGGAAGCCATGCAGGCGCTGTTGCCGCGCGCCTTCACCAAGCGGTCCTCGACGACATTGTGGATTGACCCGGACAACAAGTTCCTGGTGGTGGATTCCGCCAGCCTGGCCGGTGCCGACAAGGTGGTCAGCCAGCTGATCGAGGCGCTGAGCGAGATTCCCGGCTCACGCCCCGGCCTGATGGCCAAGCCGGTGCAGACCACCATGGCGGCCAGTGCCGCGATGGCGCATTGGCTGGCCAGCCGCGAAGCACCCGTCGGCTTTACCGTCGACCGCGACTGCGAACTCAAGATGCCTGACGACCAGAAGTCAACTGTCCGCTATTCACGCCACACCCTGGAAATCGATGAAGTGGCCGAGCACATTGCGTCGGGCAAGGTGCCCACGCAACTGGCCATGACCTGGAACGAGCGGGTGTCGTTCGTGCTGACCGACATGGCCCAGGTCAGGAAAATCAAGCTGCTCGACGTGGTGCTTGACGGGGTGCAGGAAAACGGCAAGGACGATGACGGCTTCGACACCGACGCCGCCATCGTCACAGGCGAGTTGTCGGCGCTGATCCCGGACCTGCTCGAAGCACTGGGCGGTGAGTTGTCCACCGACGGAACGTCCCCCTCAGCTGCTGCCGGACAAACGCCAGAACGCCTTCTCGCCGCCGCCTGAATGCTGCCACGGCGGACAAGTCCCGCCTGGTAGCCACCGGAAGTGCCGAAGCGGCAAATCAGGGCCTGACCCAAAGAAAGCGAAATCGTCTGATTGACAAAATTCCGATGAGTCTTTATCAATGATCCAACAGTTGGGAAAGCTGTTTTCCTGACTGGAATTGTGTTTTAAAGCCATCAGGCCATGTCTCGACAGGAGGGTGTCATGAGATTTCGTTTATTCAGACCTCGCACTGAAGCGCACATCCGCAGGTCACTGGAATACCTTGAAGAGGCGAATCTGGCTTGGGTGGAACATCAGGCGGCTGCAGAACACCATGCCGCACTGGCTGCCATGTACGCCGAAAGAATCGCCAGGAT
>JBBSRS010000581.1:0-1771 GCA_038242795.1 Burkholderiales bacterium | reverse complement strand
TGAGCAAGCTTCGCTGGCGCTGCCGCCGGGGCTTGCTTGAGAACGATCTGCTGATCGAAAAATTTTTTCAGCGTTTTGAAACAACGCTCAATGTCAGGCAGGCTAAAGGCTTGAATGATTTAATGGATTTGTCTGACAACGACCTGCTTGACCTGTTGCTCAGACGAAAAGAGCCTGAGCAACTGTCCGATGCGCCTGCCAAGGCAAGCGCCTCCACCCCCGAAGCACTTGAAGTTCTAAGCATGCTGCGGCCCCCCAACGCCTCCTCTGACAAGAGAGACAGAAACAAACATGAAGTTAGCTGACAACAAAGCCACCCTGTCCTTCAGCAACGGCAGCCCCAACGTGGACCTGCCTGTTTACCAAGGCACGGTAGGTCCGGACGTCGTGGACATCCGCAAGCTGTATGCCCAGACCGGCATGTTCACCTATGACCCGGGCTTCCTGTCAACGGCGGCCTGCCAGTCGGCCATCACCTACATTGACGGCGACAAGGGCGAACTGCTGTACCGCGGTTACCCCATTGAACAACTCGCCACCAACTGTGACTACCTGGAAACCTGCCACCTGCTGCTTTACGGCGAACTGCCGGACGCTGAGGAGAAAAAGGTTTTTGTCGGCCGTGTGACCAACCACACCATGGTCAACGAGCAGATGCAGTTTTTCCTGCGTGGCTTTCGTCGTGACGCACACCCGATGGCCATCATGACCGGCCTGGTCGGCGCCCTGTCGGCCTTCTACCATGACAGCACCGACATCAACAATCCAGAGCACCGCGACATTGCCGCGATCCGCCTGATTGCCAAGATGCCGACGCTCGTGGCCATGGCGTACAAATACACCGTCGGCCAGCCCTACATGTACCCGCGCAACGACCTGAGCTACGCCGGCAACTTCCTGCACATGATGTTTGCCACGCCGTGCGAGGAATACAAGGTCAACCCGGTGCTCGAACGCGCACTGGACCGCATCTTCATCCTCCACGCAGACCACGAACAAAACGCATCAACCTCGACGGTACGCCTGTGCGGCTCGTCCGGCACCAACCCGTTTGCCGCCATTGCAGCCGGCGTGGCCTGCCTCTGGGGGCCCGCGCACGGCGGCGCCAACGAAGCAGCCTTGAACATGCTGGGCGACATCCAGAAGAACGGCGGCGTCGAGAACATCGGCGAATTCATCAAGCAGGTCAAGGACAAGAACTCCGGCGTCAAGCTGATGGGTTTTGGTCACCGCGTCTACAAGAACTACGACCCGCGCGCCAAGCTGATGCAGGAAACCTGCAAGGAAGTGCTGCAGGAAATGGGCCTAGAAAACGACCCGCTGTTCAAGCTGGCCATGGCGTTGGAAAAGATTGCACTCGAAGACGACTACTTTGTCTCACGCAAGCTCTACCCCAACGTCGATTTCTATTCAGGCATCGTGCAGCGCGCCATCGGCATTCCCGTGCCGCTGTTCACCGCCGTTTTTGCACTGGCCCGCAACGTTGGCTGGATGGCGCAGTTGAACGAAATGATCGGCGACCCCGAGTACAAGATTGGCCGTCCGCGCCAACTGTTTGTCGGGTCCACCACGCGTGAAGTCAAGCCGATGGCACAGCGCTAAAACCTGCCTTCTTTCAGGTTTTTAGCCAAAAGCCCGCCGAAGAGCACTTCGGCGGGCTTTTTCACGCCATATTTTCAGTTTTGATAGCAGACTATCCTTTACCAATGGGCCAAAAAGGCCTTCCACACAAAATTTTGAGTTATTTTTTTGATTGTGCAAGACTCTCACG
>JBBSRS010000580.1:0-1777 GCA_038242795.1 Burkholderiales bacterium | reverse complement strand
TCGCTGGGCGCAGGGCGCTTCATGCGCAGCCTGCTGCTGCTGTGGGACGAGCGCTATACCTTGCTCACGGTGCTGATTGCCGCGTTTGGCCGGGCTGTTTCAGAAGTCGGCGCGGTGATGGTGGTGGGCGGCAATATTGAAGGCTTTACGCGGGTGATGACAACATCCATTGCGCTGGAAACCAGCAAGGGCGACTTGCCGCTGGCGCTGGCGCTGGGCATTGTGCTGCTGGGCGTGGTGCTGCTGCTCAATGTGTTGCTGGCCGGGGTGCGGCGCTGGAGCGAGCGGCGTGATGACCCGCTGCATGCTGCTGAAAAAGTGCTGCTGGCGCAAGCCGCGACCGGGAGCGCCGCGCTATGACGCCGATATTCAGCCTGGATTCCGTCAGCGTGAATTTTGGCCGCGTCCAGGCCTTGCGCCGTTGCACGCTGCGCATCAGCGCTGGCGAACGGCTGGCGCTGGTGGGCGCCAACGGCAGCGGGAAAAGCACGTTGCTGCGAACGCTGCACGGACTCATTGCGCCAGCCGAAGGCCGCTTGCAGCAAGATGCACGGGTGCGCCAGGCGATGCTGTTTCAGCGCCCGTACATGCTGCGCGCCAGCGTGCTGCAAAACGTGGCCCTGAGCCTGTGGCTCAGGGGCGTGGCCTGGAAACCTGCCAAGGCGCAGGCGCTGCAGGCGCTGGAGCGTGTCGGGCTGGCCGATCTGGCTGGCCGCCATGCCAAGGCGCTGTCTGGCGGGCAGCAGCAGCGCGTGGCGTTGGCGCGGGCCTGGGCGTTCAAGCCGCAGGTCTTGTTGCTGGATGAACCCACGTCCAGCCTGGACCCGTCGGCCAAACGCGAGGTCGAGCGGCTGATCGCCGAATTTGCGGGCGACGGCATGACGCTGATTTTCAGCAGCCACAACCTGGGCCAGGTCAAGCGCCTGGCCAGCCGTGTGCTGTATCTGGAGCAGGGCCGGCTGGTGGCCGACTTGCCGACTTATGATTTTTTCAACGGGCCGTTGCCCCCAGCGGCAGACAACTTTTTAAAAGGAGAACTCGGATGAATGGTTTTAACAGGTTTTTCAAGCCTTTCAGGCTCTTTGCGCTACTTCCGATTGCGCTGGCAGCTAGTGTTTCGATAGCGCAGACACCCAGCATCGTGATGGCGTCCACCACCTCGACCGAGCAGTCGGGGCTGTTTCCCTATTTGCTGCCGGAGTTCAAGAAAGCCACCGGCATCGACGTGAAAGTGGTGGCGGTCGGCACCGGCCAGGCCATCGACATGGGCCGCCGGGGCGACGCCGATGTGCTGTTCGTTCACGACCAGGTGGCCGAAGAAAAAGTGGTGGCCGAAGGCTATGCGCTCAAGCGCTACCCGGTCATGTACAACGACTTCGTGCTGATTGGCCCGGCCGCTGACCCGGCAAAGGTCAAGGGCAAGGACATCACCGAAGCGCTGAAAAAGGTCAATGCGGCCAATGCCGGTTTCATTTCGCGCGGCGACAAGAGCGGCACCCACGCGGCCGAATTGCGTTACTGGAAAACGGCGGGTGTCGAGCCCACCGCCTTTGCCGGCTACAAGGCCTGCGGTTGCGGCATGGGGCCGGCGCTGAACATGGCGTCCAGCCTGGGCGCTTATGTGCTGGCCGACCGTGGCACCTGGCTGAACTTCAAGAACCGCGCTGATCTGGCGGTGCTGGTCGAGGGCGACAACCGGCTGTTCAACCAGTACGGCGTGATGGTGGTCAACCCGGCCAAGCATCCGCAGGTCAAGGCCGCAGAAGCGCAGAAGTTT
>JBBSRS010000579.1:0-1795 GCA_038242795.1 Burkholderiales bacterium | reverse complement strand
CTGCTTTTGACCAGGGCTGCGTGCTGGACGCGGTGGTGGCAGAAAACCTGTCGCAGGCCAAGGGCCTGTGGCATATCCGCGAGAGCATTCCGCTGGCGCAGGCTGAAGAAGGCCTGAACGTCAAGCACGACATTTCCATTGCGGTGTCGCGCATTCCCGAATTCGTGGCGGCGACCGATGCCTTGCTGCGCCAGCGCATCAACGGCGTTCGGCTGGTCAACTTCGGCCATTTGGGTGACGGCAACCTGCACTACAACGTGCAGGCCCCCGAAGGCGCCGATGCCAAAACGTTCCTGCGCGACCACGAGGACGAGGTCAACACGCTGGTGTATGACTCGGTGGCCAGTTTTGACGGCTCGATTTCTGCCGAACACGGCGTCGGCAGCCTGAAAACCGACAAGCTGCCGCTTTACAAATCAGCCGTTGCCCTGTCGATGATGCATGCCATCAAAAAGGGCCTGGACCCGCAAAACATCATGAATCCGGGACGGATCGTGAAGCTTTGAGGCGGCAGGGGGACGGGCATAATGAAAGCCTTTTTTCCTGATTTTTTCCCTCCCATGACCCGTCCTATTCGCTCGCAATACGAAGACCTGATGCGCCTTGTGGACACGCAAGGCGTCGCCAAGGCCGACCGCACCGGCACCGGCACCAAAAGCGTGTTTGGCCACCAGATGCGCTTCGATTTGAACGAAGGCTTTCCACTGGTCACCACCAAGAAAGTCCATGTCAAATCGATCATCCAGGAACTGCTGTGGTTCCTGACCGGCTCCAGCAACAACCATTGGCTGACCGAGCGCGGCGTGACGATCTGGAACGAATGGGCGCGCGAAGACGGCGACCTGGGACCGGTTTATGGCGTGCAATGGCGCAGCTGGCCGACGCCAGACGGCGGCCACATCGACCAGATCAGCGAAGTCATCAAGACGATCAAGTCCAACCCCGACTCGCGCCGCATCATCGTCAGCGCCTGGAACGTGGCCGAACTGGACAAGATGGCGCTGATGCCGTGCCATGCACTGTTCCAGTTCTACGTCGCGCCCGCCACTGCGCCCGGCGGCAAAGGGCGGCTCAGCTGCCAGTTGTACCAGCGCAGTGCTGACATTTTCCTCGGCGTGCCTTTCAACATCGCCAGCTACGCGCTGCTCACGCACATGGTGGCGCAGCAGTGCGACCTTGACGTCGGCGACTTCATCTGGACCGGCGGCGACTGCCATATCTACAGAAACCACGCCGAGCAGGTTGCGCTGCAACTCGGCCGCGCGCCGCTGGCCTATCCGACGCTGAACATCAAGCGCAAACCCGACTCCATCTTCGACTACCAGTTCGAGGATTTCGAATTCCTCGACTACCAGCACCACCCGGCCATCAAGGCGCCGGTGGCCGTTTGATGAACATGGCCGCGACGCCCCGCATCCACCTGATTTACGCGCGTGCCGCCAACGGCGTGATCGGCAAAGACAACGCCATGCCCTGGCATTTGCCGGAAGACCTGGCGCATTTCAAACAACTGACGCAAGGCTGGCCAGTCATCATGGGCCGCAAGACCTGGGATTCATTGCCAGCCCGGTTTCGTCCCCTGCCCGGCCGCACCAATATCGTCATCACGCGGCAACCGGACTGGAAACAAGCCGGCGCGCTGACCGCCGCCAGCCTGGACGCCGCGCTAAAGCTTTGCCAGCCGTCCGAAGAAGTCTGGGTGATTGGTGGCGCGCAAATCTACGCCCAGGCCGAACCGCTGGCCCATTGCATTGAGGTGACTGAAATTGCGCAGGACGTTGACGGCGATGCGTGT
>JBBSRS010000578.1:0-1807 GCA_038242795.1 Burkholderiales bacterium | reverse complement strand
CGACTTGCCGCCACCCGATGTGCTGCAGCAGGAAATCATCGAGCATCTGGAAGCGGCGCTGGCAGCATTCCGCGATGTGGCGGCGGGGCTGCCGACTGCGAACGATCAGACGCTATCAAAAAAATAGCTTCCTGCGCTTGCCTGTATTGCGCAAAAGCCCTGAAAGGCTTGTAAAACCACCTGACGCGCAGGCGACAGCGCTTCAGGTGTTGCCCTGATGTGCCTGGCGCCGAAGTGACGCATCATGGCGGTTTTGCCAACTGCCAGACCTTTCAGGAGACGCTTTCATGCAACGCCGCCAACTGCTTCAATCCGCCGCCGCCCTGGCCGTTCCCGCGCTGGGTTCGCTGGGCGCCACCTTCGCCCAGGCCCAGGCCTTTCCGGTCCGGCCGATCAAGCTCATCGTGGCCTTTCCGGCGGGCGGGCCAACCGACATCACCATGCGCGCGCGGGCCGAAAACGCCTCGAAAATCCTCGGCCAGCCGGTCATCATCGACAACAAACCCGGGGCCGGCGGCACGCTGCCGGCGCAGCAGCTGCAGACCGCGCAGGCCGACGGCTACACGCTGGGGCAGATTCCGCTCGGCGTGTTCCGCCTGCCGTACACCACCAAGATCAACTGGGACCCGGTCAAGGACATCAGCTATGTGCTGAACGTCACCGGCTATGCCTTCGGCATTGTCGTGCCGGCTGATTCGCCGTTCAAGACCTGGGCTGACTTTGTCGCCTATGCCAAGGCCAATCCGGGCAAGCTGACCTATGGCTCGACCGGCACGCTGACCAGTCCGCACCTGACCACCGAACTGATCGCGCAAAAGGCCGGCATCGAGCTGCAGCACATTCCCTACAAAGGCAGCGCCGACCTGATGCTGGCGGTGCTCAGCGGCCAGCTGATGGCGGCGGCCGACAGCACCGGTTTTGCGCCGCAGGTCGAGGCCGGCAAGCTGCGGGTGCTGAACACCTGGGGCGAGAAGCGGCTGGACAAGTTCCCGAATGCGCCGACGCTCAAGGAACTGGGTTACGACACGGTGCAAAACTCGCCCTTCGGCATCGGCGCACCCAAAGGCACGCCGCCCGACGTGGTCAAGCGGCTGCACGATGCGTTCAAGAAAGCCATGGAAGAGCCCAGTTACGTGGCCGCGCTCGGCCGCTACGACATGCTGCCCAACTACATGAGCACCGCCGACTATGGAAAGTTCGCCCAGGAAACCTTCCTGAAGGAAAAAGCGCTGGTTGAAAAGCTGGGGCTGGGCAAGCCGTCCTGACGCGTCAGCACGATTTTTAAATTGCGCGCGCCGCCAGCACGGCGGCGGCCACTTCGGCAAACCCCGCGCCGCGCTCGCCCCGGGTGATGTAGCGCGGCAGGTGGCCCAGTTGCGCTTCAAAGCGCCGCACATTGGCCACGCCGATGCTGTTGCCGAAGGCCTCGAACATCAACACATCGTTGGTCGAGTCGCCGACATACACCCAGCGGTCCATTTCAGCCTCCAGGTCGCGGCCCAGCAACTCGCGAACGATCCAGCGTGCGCCCTGCAGCTTGTTATGGCTGCCGAACCAGCCGTTGATATGGATCGAGCTGACCGTGGCGTTCATGCCCTCGTCCTGCATGATCTGCACGGCCCGGGCGATGGCGGCTGGCGGAAGGTGTGTGAATTCGCTGTGGTCGATGGCCATGTCGGTCTCGCGCCCCGGGCTGTCTTGCGAGATTACCGCGCCGGGCACGTCGCGCACGACACGCGCCGCCACCTGCTGCATGCGGGCGTGGTTGGTTTGCCGTGTCGCTTCGTCCTGCTGGTATATTTTTGAT
>JBBSRS010000577.1:0-1821 GCA_038242795.1 Burkholderiales bacterium | reverse complement strand
TTTCGTGGCGAATGCGCGACCAGTCGTTGTCGGCGTCAGGCTCGCTGTGGTAGGCCAGACCGGTGCGGGTGCGGTCGCCGACATAAAACAGATAGCCGAGCATCTCGACCGCTTCGCGCTGCTGGCCTTCGCCGAGCAACGCCGCCACCGGCACGCCCAGGTGCTGGCCCAGCAGGTCGAGCAGCGCCGATTCGACCGCCGTCACGGCGTGGATGGTGGTGCGCAGGTCAAAGGTCTGCAGTCCGCGCCCGCCAGTGTCGCGGTCGGCAAACTGCTGGTGCATTTGCTGCAGCAGGCTGAGGTAGCTGCCAATCGGCTGGCCGACCACCAGCGCCCTGGCGTCTTCCAGCGTCTGGCGAATTTTTTCGCCGCCCGGCACTTCGCCCACGCCGGTGCGCCCGGCGTTGTCGGTCAGGATCAGGATGTTGCGGGTGAAATACGGGCCATGCGCGCCACTCAAATTGAGCAGCATGGCGTCGCGGCCGGCGACAGGAATGACTTGCAGGCCGGTGATCAGCGGTGTGGAGTGGGTGGTCATGGAGGATCAATCAAAGAAATTGGAAAATGGCGCTGGTATGAAATTCCGTTCACCCTTGCGTGTCGCCTGGCAGAAAAAAAGGGGCATCCGTTGAATTCATGCTGATGATTGGAGTTTCAACCAACCCGACGCAGTATCTCTTCAATCCGCCAGGCCGAAACCAAACTTGTACACGGTGTGGCTCTCGGTATGGCCTGTGACGCCAAACGCATTGCCACCATGACTTGGGCATGGTCGGCCATGGCAAACGGCTGCTTGCCTTGCGGTTTGAACATTGCAACACCAGCCAGCCTGAATCCTGTATCAACCCCGGGAGGGCGGCACCACAAAAGAAGCAGGCGGCACAGGTCTTGACCCGATCCAGGCAATCAGCGCCAGCAACGCCGCCTGCAAGGGCAGCCGCAGCACCAGCGCCCAATAAGGGACGGCAGGAAAAAGCTCAGGCTGCTGCAGCATGTAGACATGCGCCGGTGTGACCGCCAGCGTCAGGGCGAACAGTCCCCAGGCTGCGAGGCGCCGGGTTGGTGGCCACAACAGGCCGACAGCGCCCAGCAGTTCGAACACGCCGCTGGCCAGCACGGCGCCGCGCGGCCAGGGAATGTAGGGCGGCACGATGCGCATTTCGGCGTCGGTGAAAACGAAGTGGCCGATGCCGCCTATGAAAAACCATAGAAAGACGAAAGCCACAGCCATGCGCAGGGCCGGTTTGAGTGTGCTGTGGGGTCGGTTCATGGGTTGGTTGATGCCTTGATGTCTTGCACGGCGCAAGCAGGTGGAATGTGAAGTTTGAATCTTCTCACGCACCGATGCGCTTCACCGCTGGCTTCCGACAAAACAAGCGGGTACGTTCCTACAGTCCCTTTTGGCCGGACAACCAAAATGGTGTCGATGCACCTGTACCCGCTTCCGGTTTTTGTTCACCGCAACGCGTCAAGCCATGCTTGAGCCTGTCAGCTTGGTCAAAATGCTGTCCATCCCTGACCAATGCAATCAAAAGCGATCGCTGTTTGGCAACGCGCAGGCGGAACACCCCCAAAATTTTTTGACAACCGAAGCAGACCCCATCGAACCGCTTTTTCAGGGTGCGCAAAAGCTTTCGGTCAGTGGCTTTCGGCAAGGAAGCTGGTTTGAAGCCGACGACTGGGTGGCTGACGAAGTGCCGGTGGCGCTGGAGTTCAATGGCATCTCGCATGCGGTGATGCTGGCAACGCCACTGGATCTTGAGGAGTTTGCACTCGGATTTGCGCTGAGCGAGGGCCTCATCGAGTCGCCTGCCGAGCTTT
>JBBSRS010000576.1:0-1832 GCA_038242795.1 Burkholderiales bacterium | reverse complement strand
GCGCGACGATTGGCGCGCATTGCACCGTGGGCGGCGGCGCCATCGTGCTCGGCCATTTGCGATTGGCTGACGGCGTGCATGTCTCGGCCGCCACGACCGTGACCCGCTCGCTGCTGAAACCGGGTCACTACACCGGCCTGTTTCCCATCGACGACAATGCCGCCTGGGAAAAGAATGCCGCCACGCTCAAGCAGCTCCATGCGCTGCGTGAACGGCTCAAACACACAGAAAAAACCCTGCTGCAACTGCAGGCTAGATTCAAAGAAGAAAAATCATGATGGACATTCACCAGATTCTGAAGTTATTGCCGCACCGTTATCCCATCCTGCTGGTCGATCGGGTGTTGGAGCTTGAAACCGGCAAAAGCATCAAGGCGCTGAAAAACGTCACCATCAACGAGCCTTTTTTCATGGGCCATTTCCCCAAGCATCCGGTCATGCCCGGTGTGCTGATGATTGAGGCGATGGCGCAGGCGGCGGCGCTGCTGTCGTTTTCCACGCTTGGCGTCACGCCCGACGACAAGACGGTGTATTACTTTGCCGGCATCGACGGCGCGCGCTTCAAGCGCCCCGTGACTGCTGGCGACCAGATGATCATGGACGTGAGCCTGCTGCGCATGAAGGCCGGCATTTTCAAGTTCAAGGGCGTGACCCGCGTCGATGGAAACATTGCCTGCGAGGCCGAACTGATGTGCACCATGCGCACAGTCGCCTGAGGGCGCGGTCATGACGCTGCCAGCCGCGCCTTCGGGCATCCACGCGACGGCCCTGGTTGACCCCCGGGCTCAGCTCGACAGTTCGGTGACCGTCGGCCCTTACACCGTGATCGGCCCGCATGTCAGCATAGGCGCTGGCACGACAGTCGGCGCGCATTGCGTGATCGAAGGCCACACGCGTATTGGACGCGACAACCGGATTTTCCAGTTCAACGCGCTGGGCGGTATTCCGCAGGACAAGAAATACGCCGGCGAGCCGTGCGAGCTGGTGATTGGCGACCGCAACACGATTCGCGAGTTCTGCACCTTCAACATCGGCTCGCCCGGTGACCTGGGCGTGACCCGCATGGGCAACGACAACTGGATCATGGCTTACGTGCATGTGGCGCATGACTGCGTGGTCGGCAACCAGACGATTTTTGCCAACAACACCACGCTGGGTGGGCATGTGCATGTTGACGACTGGGTGATTCTGGGCGGCTTTACCGGCGTGCACCAGTTCGTGCGCTTGGGCGCCCACAGTTTCACCGCCGTTTCTTCGGTGGTGCTGGCTGATTTGCCGCCTTTCGTCATGTGCCAGGGGCAACCCGCCAAAGCGCGCTCGATGAACTTTGAAGGCTTGCGCCGCCGGGGCTTTTCAGCCGACCGAATTTCAGCCGTCAAGGCCATGCACAAGGCGCTGTACCGCGACGGGCTGACGCTGGAACAAGCCAAGCTGCAGATCGCTGAATTGAATCAAAAGCATCCAGAGTCCGCGCCAGACGTGCAGATGATGCTCTCGTTTTTAGAGCAAGCCTCGCCTCAGCGCGGAATCGTTCGCTAGGGCCGCCATGTCGGCCGCGCCACAATCCGTGCCGCCCCGGAGCGGTCAAGGCACTTCTGTCAATTCCCAGACATCTTCGGCCCCCCACATTGCCATGGTCGCAGGCGAAACCTCGGGTGACCTGCTGGCGGGCTTGCTGCTTGATGGCCTGAATGCACGCTGGCCGGCCTTGACGTCTGGCGGTATCGGCGGCGCGCAAATGGCCCGCCGGGGTTTTGAGGCTTGGTGGCCGAGCGAAAAACTGGCGGTTCGCGGCTATGTCGAGGTGCTGCGCCACTACCGTGAAATTTCTGG
>JBBSRS010000575.1:0-1845 GCA_038242795.1 Burkholderiales bacterium | reverse complement strand
TGACCCTGCCGCGCACAGCTACACGCTCACGCTGGCGCAAAGCTGCGCGCCTACGCCTGGCCAGCCGGTCAAGGAGCCGTTTGTGATTCCGGTCAGCCTGGGCCTGCTCGGCGTGGATGGGCAGGATTTGCCGCTGCAACTGGAGGGCGAAACCGTTCCGGCCACAGGCACGCGCACCGTCGTGCTGACGCAGGCGCAAGAGACGTTCACCTTCGTCAACATCGACGCTGAACCGGTGCCATCCATCCTGCGCGGCTTCACCGCGCCGGTGGTGCTGGATTTTGCCTACACCGACGCGCAACTGTTGCACCTGCTGGCACACGACAGCGACCCGTTCAACCGCTGGGAAGCCGGCCAGCGACTGGCCGTCAACCAGGCCGTCAATGCTATTAAATCCATAGCTACCAACACAGATACAGCATGCGCAAACGTGCTAAATGATGCCTATCTGGACGCCATGCGCCAGGTATTGCGCCATCCATCGCTCGATTCGGCCTTCAAGGACCTGGTGCTGACACTGCCGTCGGAAACCTATCTGGCAGAGCAACTCGACGTGGTCGATCCGCAGCATATCCATGCCGTGCGCGAAGCCATGCGCCAGCAGCTTGCCACCGCACTCCAGTCCGACTGGGAAGCGGCGTACGAAGCCAACCATGACACCGGCGCCTACACGCCCGACCCGGTGTCGAGTGGCAAGCGCGCGCTGGCCGGTATGGCGCTGACGCACCTGTGTCTGGCGGCCCAAGCCAGCGGCGACACCGTCTGGCCCGGCAAGACGCTGCAGCGCTTCAAGGACGCCGGCAACATGACCGACCGTTTCAACGCCCTCGCCGCGCTGGTGTCCAGCAGCCATCCGCTGGCCGCCAAGGCATTGGCCCTGTTCCATGCCATGTTCAAGGGCGAGCCGCTGGTCATCGACAAATGGTTCAGCCTGCAGACCGGCGCGCCGGACCGGGGTGGCAACATCCTGCCGGCGGTCAGGCAACTCATGAAGCATGCCGATTTCAGCCTGAAGAACCCGAACCGCGTCCGCAGCGTGGTCAGCACCTTCTGCCAGGGCAACCCGGCTGGTTTTCACCGGCTTGACGGCGCCGGCTACACCTTCTGGTGCGAGCGCGTCATCGAACTTGACGCCATCAACCCGCAGGTCGCCGCCCGGCTGGCGCGCGCGCTGGACCGCTGGAGCAAGCTGGCCGAGCCCTACCGCAGCCAGGCACACCAGGCGATTGCCCGCGTGGCCGCCCGCTCCGACCTGAGCAAAGACACGCACGAAGTGGTCACACGCGCCCTGGGCCATTGAGCCGGCTTGCGATTCATTACCCACCCCCCTACCCTGTCAACGGAGTTTCTGATGCCCAAAAACATTTCCCTCACCCGCTACCTGGTCGAGCAACAGCGCCTAGACGGCCACATTCCGCCCGAGTTGCGCCTGCTGATCGAAGTGGTGGCCCGCGCCTGTAAAGGCATCAGCCAGGCCGTCAACAAAGGCGCGCTGGGCGACGTGATGGGCACCGCCGGCAGCGAAAATGTGCAGGGCGAAATCCAGAAAAAGCTCGACATCATCGCCAACGAAGTGCTGATCGAAGCGAACGAATGGGGTGGCCACCTGGCCGCCATGGCCTCGGAAGAAATGGACAGCATCTACGTGGTGCCCAACCGCTACCCGCAGGGCGAATACCTGCTGATGTTTGACCCGCTCGACGGCTCCAGCAACATCGACGTGAACGTCAGCATCGGCACCATTTTCAGCGTGCTGAAAAAGGCCGAGGGCAACCATGGCGTCGAGGAAAGCGATTTCCTGCAGGCCGGCTCCAGCCAGGTGGCGGCCGGTTATTGTGTCTATGG
>JBBSRS010000574.1:0-1864 GCA_038242795.1 Burkholderiales bacterium | reverse complement strand
GATCAGCACCAGGATGCCGCTGAAGCGGTCGACCATCAGCCGCACCGTGACATGGCCGCCCTCC
This sequence comes from Burkholderiales bacterium, assembly GCA_038242795.1. GTDB lineage: Bacteria > Pseudomonadota > Gammaproteobacteria > Burkholderiales > Burkholderiaceae_C > Polaromonas. The sequence continues at coordinate 1,800 of JBBSRS010000574.1, read as the reverse complement.
GGCGTGTAGTTGATGGCGTTGTCGACCAGGTTGCGCACCAGTTCGCCCAGCAGCGTCGGGTTGCCTTCCATCTGGGTGGCCGGCTCGCCGGCGTCGGGGCCGTCATAGCCCAGGTCGATGCGCTTGTCCAGCGCGCGTGGCACCGAATCGGCCATGACGCCGGAGACAACTTTCACCAGGTCCAGACGCTGCTTGGCCAGCTCCCGGCCGGTGGTTTCGGCGCGCGCCATCGCCAGCAGCTGGTTGACCGTGTGGGTGGCGCGGATGCTGGCCTGGCCGATGTGCCGCAGCGAACTTTTCAGCTGGTCGGCATCGGTTTCGCGCTGTGCCAGGTCGGCCTGCATGCGCAGCCCGGCCAGCGGTGTCTTGAGCTGGTGCGCGGCGTCGGCCAGGAAGCGCCGCTGGGTGGACAGCGACGCCTTGAGCCGGCTCAGCAGGTCGTTGACCGAGTCGACCAGCGGCACGACTTCCTCGGGCACGCCGGTTTCGTCGAGCGGGCTCATGTCGTCGGGCTTGCGGGCGCGGATGCGTTTTTCCAGCTGCGCCAGCGGCTTGATGCCGCGCACCAGCGCCAGCCACACCAGCAGCACCGCCAGCGGCAGCGTGACGAACTGCGGCACCATCGTTCCCTTGACGATCTCGGTCGCCAGCGTCTTGCGCTTTTCCAGCGTTTCGGCCACCTGCACCAGCACCGGCAGGGTGGCCGGCGTCGCGCCTTTCAGGTCCACGTTGATCCAGGTGTAGGCGACGCGAACCTCCTCGCCCAGGATGATGTCCTCGCGCAGCCGCACTTCGCCGTCACCGCCCTTTTCCTCGTCCGGTGGCGCGGGCATGGCGTGCTCGCCGCTCAGGTACTCGCCGCGCGTGCCCATCACCTGGTAGTAGATCAGGTCGGTGTCGTCGGCCCGCAGGATCTCGCGCGCCGGCGCCGTCAGGTTGAAGTGCACCTGGTTGTTCCTGACCATCAGCAGTTTGCTCAGGGCCTGCACGTTGTATTCAAGCGCCCGGTCAAACGGCTTGCCGGCAATGTTCTGCGCCACCAGCCAGGTCAGCACCAGGCTGATCGGCCACAGCAGCAGCAGCGGCGTGAGCATCCAGTCCAGGATCTCGCCGAACAGGCTGCGCCGTTCCCTTTGAAAAAGCCTCAATTTCCAAGCCCCCACGCTCCCCACTGCGTGTGGTTCGCTGCCCCCCGAGGGGGCCGCCCGCCTGCAGTCCGGCAAAGCCGGCCCTGCGGCTTGAGCTGGCGAAGGCGGGCTCCAACCGTTGGCTGATCGGCGAATTGCAAGCCAGGGCCGCGGGGCTGGCTTTGCCAGACCGCAGGCGCAGCGGCCCCCTCGGGGGGCAGGAAGCTACACGCAGTGAGCGACCGTGGGGGCACCATCAGCCAGGGATTTTCTCTAGGCAGTAGCCCAGTCCGCGCACGGTGGCGATGCGCACCGGGCCTTTTTCGATCTTCTTGCGCAGCCGGTGGATGTACACCTCGATGGCATTGTTGCTGACCTCCTCGCCCCATTCGCACAGGCGTTCGACCAGCTGGTCCTTGCTGACGAGGCGGCCGACGCGCTGCAGCAGCACCTCCAGCAGGCCCAGTTCGCGCGCCGACAGCTCGATCATCTGGCCGTCGAAGGTCGCCACCCGGCCGGCCTGGTCATACACCAGCGGGCCGTGCTTGATGGTGCTGCTGGCGCCGCCCATGCCGCGCCGCACCAGCGCGCGCACCCGCGCCTCCAGCTCCTGCAGCGAAAACGGCTTGGCCATGTAGTCGTCGGCGCCGTAGTCCAGCCCCTTGACGCGCTC
>JBBSRS010000573.1:0-1867 GCA_038242795.1 Burkholderiales bacterium | reverse complement strand
TGTGAATCTCCTGCTAGACCTTGTAACGCGTGTGCCGCAGTCTGCGTTGCCTTCAGGCTGCGGCTTTACAGCAGGTTTACCGCAGCCCCTGACGACCCTCTTCAGCGCGCCGTTGAATAGCTACAGCGTCAGGATGGTGCAGCCAGTGGTCTTACGCGCTTCGAGCGCCCGATGCGCCTCGGCCACATCGGCCAGGGCAAAGCGCTGGCCGATGCGAATCTTCACCTGGCCGCTGACGACCATTTCAAACAGGTCGTCGGCCATTTCCTGTGTGCTTTCACGCGTGGTGATGTGACTGAACAATGTCTGGCGCGTCACATACAGCGAGCCTTTGGGGCCAAGAATGCCGGGCGCAAACGGCGCGACCGGGCCGGACGCATTGCCAAAACTCGCCATCAGGCCAAAAGGCCGCAGGCAGTCGAGCGAACGGTCAAACGTGTCCTTGCCCACCGAGTCATAGACCACTTTCACACCCTGGCCGTTGGTGATTTCCTTGACGCGGGCGACGAAATCTTCTTTCGCATAGTTGATGACGAACGCCGCGCCATGTTCCTTGGCCAGCGCGCATTTCTCGTCCGAGCCGGCCGTGCCGATCAGTTGCAATCCCATCGCTTTGGCCCACTGGCAGGCAATCAGGCCGACACCACCGGCAGCGGCGTGAAACAGCACGAAATCGCCCGCTTTCAGCCCGCCCTGCGGCTGGGTGCGGCGCAGCAGGTATTGCGCGGTCAAGCCCTTGAGCATCATGGCGGCGCCGGTTTCAAAGGAAATAGCATCGGGCAACTTGCACACGCATTGGGCCGGCATGACGCGCACGGCGCAGTAACTGCCTGGCGGCTGGCTGGCATAGGCGGCGCGGTCGCCGGGCTGCAGGTGCGTCACGCCCTCGCCGACGGCGTCGACGATGCCCGACGCCTCCATGCCGAGCTGCAACGGCATGGGCAACTGATAAAGACCACTGCGCTGGGACACGTCGATGAAGTTCAGGCCGATGGCCTTGTGCCGGATGCGGATCTCGCCGGGGCCGGGTTCGCCGACCTGCACCTCCACCAGCTTGAGTTCTTCGGGGCCGCCGTGCTGGTCGATGCGGACGGCTTGGGAGGTCATGGCGGTCATCAGGTATTTCCTTGGGGTGGTCAGTGAATCAGAAGGAGGCGCAGGGCCGCCATGGTGACACGAATCGACGCCCGCCGCTGGCGGCCGCAACGCGCCAAAGTGCTGGGGCGCAAACCGGCCGGCAGCTTGGTAAAGTCATGCCCATGAACCAACGCCTGACCCCGTCCACCGCCCTGCTATTGGCGCTTCCGCCCTTGCTGTGGGCCGGCAATGCAGTGGTCGGCCGCCTGGTTCATACGCTGATTCCCCCGATGACGCTGAACTTTCTGCGCTGGGTGCTGGCGTTCCTGATTCTTTTGCCGCTGGCGCACCGGGTGCTGCGGCGCGGCAGCCGCCTGTGGCCAGGCTGGAAACACTTTGCGCTGCTCGGCCTGCTGGGCGTGGGCTGCTACAACGCGCTGCAATACCTGGCGCTGCAGACTTCGACGCCGCTCAATGTCACGCTGGTGGCATCAAGCATTCCGGTGTGGATGCTGGGGGTGGGCGCGCTGTGCTTTGGTCAAAAAGTGTCGCGCCGGCAGATGGCCGGGGCCTTGCTGTCGGTGGCGGGCGTGCTGGTGGTGCTGTCGCGGGGGCAATGGGCGCTGCTGGTGCAGGTGCGGCTGGTGCCGGGCGATGTTTACGTCCTGCTGGCGACGCTGGCCTGGGCTTTTTACAGCTGGCTTCTGGCAAAACCCGGCGAATCGCCCGAAATCCGCAGCGACTGGGCGGCGTTTTTGATGGCCCAGATTGTCTTTGGCCTGGGCTGGTC
>JBBSRS010000572.1:0-1893 GCA_038242795.1 Burkholderiales bacterium | reverse complement strand
CATGCGGTGAAGGGCGGGAGGGCCGGGCCGCCGACAACGGCGCCGGGCTCAGGGCGAGGGGATCGGGAACTGCCAAAACTGCAAGTCGCCGGTTCAGCGCTTGGCGACCTTGAACATGTAGTTGGTGTCAAACGTCGGGCCGAGCTTCAGGCCGTCGACATTGCTGCGGTAGGCGGCGACTTCGGTCTGCTGGTACAGCATGATGAAGGGGCTGGTCTTGCGGAACTCGGTCTGCAGCGCTTCGTACATCGCCTTGCGCTTGCCGGCATCGCGCTCCAGCACGGCGGCGTCCGATTGCTGGGTCAGCTCCGGAATCGCCCACGCATTGCGCCAGGACAGCGGCTTGGCCTTGGCGTCATCGGCGTTGTCGGGGTTGCGGGTGAAGGTGTCGGCGTTGGAGTGCGGGTCCCAGTAGTCGGAACCCCACTGGCCGATGTACATGTCGTGGGTGCGGGCCCGGTACTTGGTCAGTGTCTGCTTGCCGTCGCCGGGAATGATTTCCACATCGATACCTGCAAGTTTTGCAGTTTGCTGGAAGGCTTCGGTGATGCCCTGCACCGGCTGAACGGTGCGCATGTCGATCGTCACCTTGAAGCCGTTCGGCACGTCGGCCTTCGCCAGCAGCGCCTTGGCCTTGGCCACGTCGAGCTTGTACGGATTCTCCTTGCTCGCGCCCAGCAAACCGATGGGCAGGAAGTTCTGGTGCACCACGCCGATGTTCTTGATCAGGGTGTCGCCGATGGCCGAATAATCGACCAGCCATTTCAGCGCTTCCCGCACCTCGGGCTTGGCCAGCGTCGGGTTCTTCTGGTTCAGGCTGATGTAGTACACCGTGCCTTTGGGCGCCGAGGTCAGCTTGATGTCCTTGTTGCTTCCCACGGCGGCAATGTCTTGCGGGCTCAGGTTGCGGGCAATGTCGATGTCGCCTTTTTCCAGCAGCAGGCGCTGGGTGGCCGCTTCCTTGACATGGCGGTAGATCACGCGGGCCATGGCCGGCTTGGGGCCGTAGTGGCTGTCGTTGCGCTCCAGCGCCACGATCTCGTTGGCCCGCCACTCGCGCAGTTTCATCGGGCCGGAGCCGGCGTAGCTGGTTTTCAGCCAGCCGTAACCCCAGTCACCGTTTTGTTCCTTGGTCAGCAGCAGTTTCTTGTCAACGATGGCACCGATGTTGGCGGTCAGGCAGTTGAGCACGAAGGTCGGCGCATACGCCTTGTCGGTTTCCAGCGTCAGCGTGAGCGGGCCGGTGGCCTTGATCTTGTCCCGCGCGTTGGCCTTGTTGAAACCGAACTGCGTCAGGATGAACGCCGGCGACTTGTCCAGAATGACCGCCCGGTGCAGCGACCAGGCCACTTCGTCCGCCGTCAACGCATTGCCGGAGGCAAACTTCAGCCCCGGCCTGATCTCGAAGGTGTAGGTCTTGCCATCGGGCGACACCGTCCAGGATTTCGCCACGTCGCCGATCAGCTTGGACGGGTCGTTCACATCCAGCCGCACCAGCCGGTCATAGGTGTTGCCCATGACTTCGCCGGCTGACAGCTCAAACGCCTCCGCCGGGTCCATCGTGATGATGTCGTCAAACGCAAAGGCCACCACCAGCGTGTCCTTGGGCGTGGCGGCCAGCGCCGCCGGGCCGTGGCACAGGAGCAGCGCGGCCGCAGCCGTGGCGCACAGCACGCGGCGGGACAGCGGAAAAGAGGGAAATGACGAAGTGGCCAAGATGTGTTCCTTTGCGTGGGTCAACCGGTATTCAGCGGATGTTGATCGTACTGCAAAGGATGCAGGAAGCATGCCTGAAAGCGTCTCAAATTTAGCTGAAAATGCTATAAAAAATATAGCTGCTTGCGCCCGCCCGTATTGCGCAAGCGCCTTAAATCATCTGAAAATGCCAATTTT
>JBBSRS010000571.1:0-1901 GCA_038242795.1 Burkholderiales bacterium | reverse complement strand
TGGATGTCCAGATGCCAGGCATGAACGGCTTCGAGCTGGCCGAGCTGATGCGCGGCACGGAAAAAACGCGCCACATCCCGATCGTCTTCGTGACGGCGGCCGGCAAGGAGTCGAACTTCGCGTTCAAGGGCTATCAAAGCGGCGCCGTCGACTTTTTGTACAAGCCGCTCGATGTGCAGGCGGTCCAGTCCAAGGTGAATGTGTTTGCCCTGCTTTACCGACAGCGCCTGGAGACCCGGCGCCAGGTGCTGGCGCTTGAAAAAAGCCGGAAGGACCAGGAAGAACTGCTGCCAAACCTGCAGTCCACGCAGATGGCGCTGGAAAAAGCCCTGAAGTTGCGCGACGAATTCATGTCGGTGGTGGCGCATGAATTGCGAACGCCGCTGAACACGCTTTTCATGGATGTCCAGATGCGAAAAATGCTGCTGGATCGCGGCAAGATTGCCGTTTTCGATGCCGCCTACCTGGAAAAAATGGTGGCTCGGGACCAGCGCCAGGTGCAGAGCATGGTGAGACTGATTGACGACATGCTCGATGTCACGCGCATCCGCAGCAACCACCTGTCGATTCGCCCCGCCCCGTTCGACCTGCAGGCCATGCTCGGCCGGGTGGTGGGCAACCTCAACCTTCAGGCACAGGCTGCGGGCAGCGCCATCACCCTGCATGCCGACCAGCCGGTGACCGGTTGCTGGGACGAATTCAGGATCGAGCAGGTGGTGACCAACCTGCTGACGAATGCATTGCGCTACGGCAACGGCAAGCCGGTGGAAGTCAGCCTGGTCCTGCTGGGCGGCAGCGTGGCCATCCACGTTCGCGACCAGGGGAAGGGAATTCCAGCGAAGGACCAGCAGCGTATTTTTGACCCGTTTGAACGGGCGGTCGGCCAGGACGACAGCACGACCGGCCTGGGGCTGGGGCTCTACATCACCCGCCAACTGGTGCAAGCGCACGGCGGAACCATCAGCGTGCAGAGCCGGGAGGCCGAAGGCGCTCAGTTCAGTGTCACGCTGCCCCTGGCGGTGCCTGCCACCGCGCTCCTGTGACCTGACCGCGTGCCGGCCTGCAGGCGGGCACGCGGCGAACCGCCAGGGAGCATGAGAAAATGGCCGATTGAATTCAGACAACGACAGGACTTTCCCCATGGACGCAGAACACATCAACCTCATTTCCAACCAGATCGAAGACCTGAGCAATCGGGTGACTGAACTCAGGGGGTATCTTTGACTACCCTGCCAAATCCCGAAAACTGAACGAAGTCAACGCCGCGCTCGAAGACCCGAAGGTCTGGGACAACCCCAAGCGCGCGCAGGAACTCGGCCGCGAGAAAAAATCGCTTGAGGACGTGGTGCTGATCCTGGACCGGCTGGAGCAGGAGCTGGCGGACAACACCGAGCTGTTCGAGATGTCCAGGGATGACAACGACGAAGCCGGCATGCGCGCCATCGAGGGCGAAGCGGGGAAGGTGGCCACAGAGGTCGAGAAGATGGAATTCCGCCGGATGTTCAGCAACCCGGCCGACCCGCTCAATGCTTTTCTCGACATTCAGGCCGGCGCCGGCGGCACCGAAGCCTGCGACTGGGCCAGCATGCTGCTGCGCCAGTACCTGAAGTACGCCGAGCGCAAGGGCTTCAAGACCACGATCGAAGACGAGTCCGCGGGCGACACCGCCGGCATCAAGGGCGCGACCATCAAGATCGAGGGCGAATACGCCTTCGGCCTGCTGCGCACCGAAACCGGCGTGCACCGGCTGGTGCGCAAGTCGCCGTTCGATTCGGCCGGCGGCCGGCACACGTCGTTCGCGTCCGTCTTCGTCTATCCGGAAGTCGATGACTCGATCGAGATCGACATCAATCCGTCCGACGTGCGAACCGACACGTACCGTGCATCGGGTGCGGGCGGCC
>JBBSRS010000570.1:0-1922 GCA_038242795.1 Burkholderiales bacterium | reverse complement strand
GTGGTCTGGGACATTGGCGCGGGTTCGGGCTCGGTGGGGCTGGAAGCCGCGCGGCTGTGCCGCCAAGGCCATGTGTACGCGATAGAGAAAAACGTCGACGACAGCGCCATCGTGCGCAGCAACCGCCGGTCGCTGGGCGTCAGCAACCACACGCTGGTGCATGGCAAAGCGCCTGAATGCCTGCAGCACTGGCCCGACCCGGACGCCGTGTTCATTGGCGGCTCGGGTGGCGAACTGGCCGCACTGATCGGCCTGATCTTGCAGCGCCTAAAGCCCGAAGGCTGGCTGGTGATGAACTTCGTCACGCTGGAAAACCTGGCTACCGCTGTCGAGACGCTCAAGTCGCTCGGCGTGGCCTGGGACGTAGTGCAACTGCAGGCTTCGCGCAGCAAGCCGATCTTGCACATGAACCGCATGGCGGCCGAAAACCCGGTGTGGCTGGTGTGCGCGCAAAAAGTCACCGTCGCCCAAGCGGCCCCCAAGGAGAAAAGCGATGACTGAACTGGACACCGCTGCCGTGCCCGCGCCGGGCCGCTTGTTTGGCGTGTCTCTGGGCCCCGGCGACCCGGGGTTGATCACGCGCCGCGCCTGGGCCTTGCTGGAGCGCGCCGACGCCGTCTGGACGTACCCGGTGCGCAGCCTGCGCAAGGAAAGCTATGCGCTCGACATTGCGCTGCGCGGCGGGCTGGCGCTGCCCGCGCAGCACCAGCCGCTGCTGTTCCCCATGACGCACGATGTTGAAAAACTTGCCCGCCACTGGCTCAAGGCGGCCGAAACCGTCAGGGCGCTGCTGGCGACCGGCCAGGACGTGCTGTTTCTGGTCGAAGGCGACGCCTCCACCTACGCCAGCTTTTGCTACCTGGCCCGCGTGCTGCGCGAGTTGGATGCGGAGGCGCGCATCGACATCGTTCCCGGCGTCACCTCCTTCAACGCGGCCTGCGCCCGGCTGCAGATGCCGCTGTCGGAGCAGGACGACACCATCGCCATCGTGCCCGCCGCCTACGGCATTGCCGCCGTCGAAAAGATGCTCGACGACTTTGACACGTTGGTGCTGATGAAGGTCAAGCCGCTGCTGGACGATTTGATCGACCTGCTGGCGCGCCGGGGCTTGCTGGCGACCAGCCGTTTCATTGAAAAAGCCGGCTCGCCGGTCGAGCGGATTGTTCACGACGTGGCCGAACTGAAAGGCACGCAGGTCAATTACCTGTCGCTGCTGCTGGTCAAGAACCCGGGCCGTGTGCGCGGCGACATGCAGCGCGGCTGCCTCAAGAAAACAAGCACTGAAATCGAAGAGGAAACCTTAGCATGACCATGAACCCCTTGCCTGACAACGATGCCGCCCTGCGCGTCGTGCTGGTCGCCATCACCAAACACGGCGCGCAGCAAACCGCCGGACTGGCGGGTCAAATGCCCGAAGCCAGCGTCTGCGTGGCCGAAAAATTCGCGCCGCTGATGGTTGGCTTGCCCAACCCGGTACGCGCCTACAGCGGTGCTTTCCGCGATGAAATCGCCACGCTGTTCACCGAGTTTGACCAGGTTGTTTTCTTTGTCTCGCTGGGCGCGGTGGTCCGGCTGATTGCGCCGCACCTCAAAACCAAGGACGAAGACCCCGGTGTGCGGGTGGTCGATGACGCGGGGCAGTTCGTGATTCCGGTGCTGTCGGGCCATGTGGGGGGCGCCAACGCCATGGCCGAGCAGGTGGCCGGATTGCTCGGCGCGACTGCCGTGCTGACCACGGCGTCGGATGTAGGCAAGACCATTCCGGTCGATATTCTGGGCCGCGAACTCGGCTGGAAGGTCGAAGCGCCCAAGATCAACATCACCCGCGTTTCGGCCCATGTCGTCAATGGCGAGCCGATCGCCGTGGTGCAGGAAGCGGGCAGCCCGAACTGGTGGACCCGGCCCACGCCGCTGCCGCCCAC
>JBBSRS010000569.1:0-1928 GCA_038242795.1 Burkholderiales bacterium | reverse complement strand
TTTTTGTACCGCTGCTGCTGCCGATTGCCCAGTTTTACCACTGGGACTTGGTGTGGTTCGGCGTCCTCCTGACGCTGAAAGTGGCTCTTGGCCAGTTCACGCCGCCGCTGGCGGTGAACCTGATGGTGTCGTGCCGGATTGCCAATGTGCGCATGGAAGAAACCGTGCGCTGGGTGGTCTGGATGCTGGCATCCATGTTCCTGGTGCTGGTCGCCGTGATCGCTTTTCCCGAACTGGCCCTGTGGCTGCCGCGCAAGCTGGGCTACTGAGGCTACTCCCCTTTTTTCACCCAAGGAGATTTCCCCATGAAACGCAAGAATTTTCTCGGCCTGGCTCTGGCCGCCACTGCGCTGGCCCTGACGGTCGGCGCACCCGCGCAGGCCCAGAACTACAAGTCCGAATACAAGATGTCGCTGGTGCTCGGCCCGGCTTACCCGTGGGGCAAGGGCGGTGAAATCTGGGCGAATCTGGTGAAAGAGCGCACGCAGGGCCGCATCAACATCAAGCTGTACCCGGGCGTCTCGCTGATCCAGGGCGACCAGACGCGTGAATTCAGCGCCATTCGCCAAGGCGTGATCGACATGGCCGTCGGCTCGACCATCAACTGGTCGCCGCAGGTGAAAGAACTCAATCTGTTCTCGCTGCCCTTCCTGATGCCTGACTATGCGGCCATGGATGCGCTGACGCAGGGCGAGGTCGGCAAGGAGATTTTCAAGATCATCGACAAGGCCGGCGTGATGCCGCTGGCCTGGGGCGAAAACGGCTACCGCGAGATCAGCAACTCCAAGCTCGCCATCAAGAAGCCCGAAGACTTGAAGGGCCTGAAAATCCGCGTCGTCGGCTCGCCGCTGTTCCTCGACACTTTCACGGCGCTGGGTGCCAACCCGACCCAGATGAGCTGGGCCGATGCACAGCCCGCCCTGGCGACCGGCGCGGTCGACGGCCAGGAAAACCCGATGGCGATCTACACCGCCGCCAAGCTGCACACCATGGCGCAAAAATACGTCACGATGTGGGGCTACGTGGCCGATCCGCTGATCTTTGTCGTCAACAAGGACATCTGGGCGTCCTGGACGCCGGCCGACCAGGCCATTGTCAAGCAGGCGGCAGTGGATGCCGGCAAGCAGGAAATCGCCATCGCCCGCAAGGGCCTGGCCGAAGCCGACAAGCCGCTGCTCAAGGACATCGCCAGCAACGGGGTGACCGTGACGCAACTCAGCCCCGCCGAGCGCGACGCCTTCGTCAAGGCGACGCGCCCGGTGTACGACAAGTGGAAAAACCAGATCGGCGCCAACCTGGTGACCACCGCTGAAAAGTCGATCGCAGCGCGCAAATAAACAAGCGCTACGCTGAACGCAAAAAAGCCCCGGCTATCGGGGCTTTTTTGCGTTCAAACAACCGCAGATTCTGGACGATGCCATGTCGTCCTGACAGTTCTTCGGTGCCGTTGAAAGATTTTTGCTCCTGAATTCATAGCTGCTTGTGCTTATGCGGTTTGCGCAAAACACCTTTTTTACACTGAAATCAGCGTTTTCTGGTCGAAGCGAATGCACATCAGCGCAGGTAATCGCCGCTTTCTTCCGGTTGAAAAATGACCTTGAGGATTTTTGCCGAGGCTGATTCGCCACCAGGGGCGCTCCAGCGGGCCGTCTGGCCTTCTGTCAGTCCCAGCAACGCCGTGCCGACCGGGGACAGCACCGACACAAAACCGGTGGTCGGGTTGGTGTCGGGCGGATAGCACAGCGTCAGGGTGCGCTCTTCATTCAGCATTTCGTCGGCGATCAGAACCCGGGAGTTCATGGTCACCAGATGGGGCGGCACGTCGTAGGAAGACACCAGTTCGGCATTGTCGATGACGGATTCCAGCTCGGCGGCGAACGCCATGTCGGGATGCTTGAGCAGCTTGCTGATGCGAACCTGGTCGAGTT
>JBBSRS010000568.1:0-1937 GCA_038242795.1 Burkholderiales bacterium | reverse complement strand
CGGTGGCGGTTTCGGCCAGCAGGTTCATGGCCGAGGCGTGGATGCCACCGAGGTGGTTCTGCACCTTTTTTTCGTTCTTCAGGCTGACTTCGACGCGTTCGCGGCTCATCTGCAAAAAGTCCATCCCGGCCGTACCGGTGAAAGGCACGGCGCGGCGCAGCACCACGCCTTGATACCAGGTGCGGGCAAACGCGGGCACATCGACAAGCCGTTCCAGCTGGCGCTCCAGCCGGTTTGGCGGCGTTGGGGTCAAATCAGTCACCACGCAGGGCCTGCCAGGGTGTTCATGCCCTTCAGTTCCTGACCGGCTTGCCGGTGCTCATCATGCCCATGATGCGTTCCTGCGTTTTTGGATGCTCCAGCAGCGCGCAAAACGCCTGGCGCTCCAGCGTCATCAAATACTCCTCGCTGACCAGCGTGCCCGCATCGACATCGCCGCCGCAGACCACACCCGCGATCAGGCTGGCAATGTGAAAGTCGTGCGCGCTGATGAAACCGCCGTCGCGCATATTGACCAGCTGACCCTTGATGGTCGCGATGCCATTGCGTCCGGCGACCGGAAACAGCCGCCTGTGTGGTGGGCGATAACCCGAGGTGTACAGCGCGCGCGCCTCGTTCAAGGCGACGAACAGCAGCTCGTCCTTGTTCGGCACGATGACATCGCTGTCCAGCAGATAACCCAATCTGCGGCTGTCAATGGCGCCCGAGCCGACACTGGCCATGGCGGCGGCGGTGAACCCTTCGATCAGGAAAGGCAGCAAATCCTTGTTGCTGGATTTGGCCGCGTTTTCAGCCGCGCGGCGCGCAATATAGGCCAGCCCCCCAGCGCCCGGCACCAAGCCAACGCCGACTTCAACCAGGCCGATATAGCTTTCCATTGCGGCGACCCGTTTGGCCGAATACACCGCCATTTCGCAGCCGCCCCCCAGGGCGAGGCCGCGAATCGCCGACACCACCGGCACCGCCGCATAACGCAGTTTGAGCATCACGGCCTGCAACTCAGCCTCGACGCCGTCGATCATCGCCACGCCGCCCATCATGAAGGCCGGCAACATCGACTGCAGGTCGGCTCCGGCCGAAAACATCTCGTGGTTGGACCAGATCACCAGCCCCTTGTAGCCTTTTTCGGCCAGGTCCACGCCCAGCGCCAAGCCTTCAACCACATCCGGGCTGATGGCGTGCATCTTGGTCTTGATGCTGGCAATCAGCACATCGCTTGGGTCGCCATCGAGCGTCCACAGGCGAATCGCGTCGTCTTCGTGCAGCGTCGTGCCGGCGGTCTCGAACGCCGGGGCATTGGTACCCAGCACGTCTTCCGGGAAAAACTGGCGTTCATACACCGGCAACTTGCGGCGCGGAATGAAGGTCTGGCTGGACGCGCTCCAGGAGCCTTCCGGCGTGTGCACGCCACCGGCGTCGGCCACCGGGCCGTTGAACACCCAGTCGGGCAGCGGCGCAGAACTCAGCGCCTTGCCGGCGTCAATGTCTTCCTTGATCCAGTTCGCCACTTTCAGCCAGCCGGCTTCCTGCCACAGCTCGAACGGGCCCTGCTTCGCGCCAAACCCCCAGCGCATCGCAAAGTCGATGTCGCGGGCGGTTTCGGCAATGCTGGCCAGGTGCACAGCGGCATAGTGAAACTGGTCGCGCAACACGGCCCACAGAAAACGCGGCTCGGCGCCTTCGGCATGGCGCAGCAGCCGAAGGCGCTCGCCCGCCGGCTTTTTCAGCATGCGGCCGACCACTTCATCGGCTTTGGCGCCGCCAGGCACGTATTCCATGCTTTCCGGGTCGAGCCGCAAGATGTCGCGGCCGACTTTTTTGTAGAAACCGGCGCCGGATTTCTGGCCAAGGCTTTTGGCCTCCAACAGGCTGGCCAGCACAGGCGGCGTGCCATACATCTCGGAAAACGGGTCTCCAATCTTGCCGCTTCCGACAGG
>JBBSRS010000567.1:0-1942 GCA_038242795.1 Burkholderiales bacterium | reverse complement strand
GGCCAACCTGGTGGGCCGCATGGGCGAGCTGGAATCGGCCGCGCTGCGCAATCTGCTCAAGCAGGCCATTTTGGCGACCGACCCCGGCCTGCCCAAGCTCTGGCAGGCGCCAGCGCCAGTAACGTCGCAGCCAGTCTGAAGTGACTCAGCCGCCGTGGGTTGGCCGATGGCCGTCCACGGCAGCGTGTCGCAGCCCTGCCCCACGCTGCGGCAACCTCTTTTTCTTTCCCCTTTTTTATCCATATCTCATGCAAACCACCCATTCCATTCCAGAAGGCCACTACCTCGACATTGGCGAGGTCGCCGGCCTGCCGACGCGCATCCACTACCACGAGCAAGGCGAGGGCGAAGCCGTTATCTTTTTGCACGGCGCAGGCGGCGGTGCCAGCGGCTACAGCAACTTCAAGGGCAACTACCCCGAGTTTGCCAAAGCCGGCTACCGCGCCATTGTGCCCGACCTGATCGGCTATGGCCTGTCGAGCAAGCCGGACCTGCCGCAGTACGACCTGGACCTGTTCATTGCCGGCATCAAGGGCCTGGTCGATGGCCTGGGCTTGAAGAACATCACGCTGCTGGGCAATTCGCTGGGCGGCGCGGTGGCGCTGGGCTACGCGCTGGCTTACCCTGACGACGTGGCGCGGCTGATCCTGATGGCGCCCGGCGGCGTTGAAGACCTCGACACCTATCTGGCGATGCCCGGCATTGCCAACATGTTCGCCATCTACAAATCGGGCAAGACCGGCACTGAGGCGATGCGCGCCGTCATGACCATGCAGCTGTTCGACCCCAGCTTGCTGACCGACGAAATCATCAACGAGCGCGCGCCGATTGCCGCCACGCAGACGCAGGCCGCCCGCTCCATCCTGAAAGTGCCCAACATGACAGAGCAACTGCACCAGCTGCGCTGCCCGGTGTTTGGCTTTTGGGGCGTGAACGACCAGTTCAACCCGGCCAGCGGCACCATGAAGCTGATGGACAACTGCCCGCAGGCGCGCATGGTGCTGGTCAACCAGTGCGGCCACTGGGTGCAGGTCGAGCACCGCGAGATGTTCAACCGCAGCTGCATCGACTTCTTGCAGAACGGCTAAATGATGGACGCCGCAACCATTGAAGCGCTGGGCGACGAGCTGTTTGACGCGTTGCGCGAACGCTGTACGCTGACGCCATTCACCAGCCGCCACCCCGACATCAGCGTGGACGACGCTTACCGCATCTCGCTGCGCTTTCTGGCCCGGCGCGAAGCGGCTGGCGAGCGCGTCATCGGCAAGAAAATCGGCGTCACGTCCAAGCCGGTGCAGGACATGCTGGGCGTGTTCCAGCCCGACTTCGGGTTTTTGACCGACACCATGCAGTTTGCCGATGGCGCGACGGTGTCGCTCAAAGCAGCCGGCCTGATCCAGCCGCGCGCCGAGGGCGAAATCGCCTTCATGCTCAAGTCCGACCTGCAAGGCCCGGGCGTGACGCGCGAAGACGTGCTGGCGGCGACCGAATGGGTCGCGCCCTGCTTCGAGATCGTTGATTCGCGCATCGACGACTGGAAAATCAGGATTCAGGACACCGTGGCCGACAACGCCTCGTGCGGCGTGTTTGCCATCGGCACGCAGCACACCGACCCGCGTGCGCTCGACCTGGCGGCGGCTTCCATGCAGCTGTGGAAGAACGATGCGCCTGCCGGCAGCGGGCTGGGTTCCGCCGTGCAGGGCCACCCGGCTGAGGCCGTGGCCTGGCTGGCGAACACGCTGGGCGCGTTTGGCATTCCGTTCAAGGCCGGCGAGCTGATCCTGTCGGGCTCTTTGGCACCACTGGTGCCGGCCGTGGCCGGCGACCGTTTCACCCTGCAGATCGAAGGCCTGGGCGGCTGCTCGATTGCTTTTTCAGACTAAGGAAACCCTTTTATGACCTCAAAGAAAATCAAGTGCGCCCTGATCGGGCCGGGCAACAT
>JBBSRS010000566.1:0-1970 GCA_038242795.1 Burkholderiales bacterium | reverse complement strand
GGGCGTGATGGCCGACATGATGTCGCTCTTGGCCATCTTCGGGATTGACGGCACCCAGATCTCGCGGCCCTGCGCGCGGTCCAGCGCGGCGGTTTTGCCGCCGTGGTGCAACTGCATGGCACTCTTGGCGCCATGGCGGTGCACGCGTTCGGCCACGGCGGCCAGCCCCGGAATGAAATCATCGCGCGACACGCCGACCTGATACGGCTCGCCCGTGCCATGCGGAAACGCCACCGAGCACACGCCCATGGTCAACAAGCCCGCGCCGCCCTTGGCCCGCGCCTCGTAATAGGCCTGGATGCGTTCACCGCAACTGCCGTCGGTCTCGGCAAAGTTCGAGCCCATGGGCGCCATGATGATGCGGTTGCGGATGTCCAGCGTACCGATGCGACCGGGCTGGAGCAGTGGAGAGTAAGGATTGCTCATGGGAGTGGTGTGCCTTGCAGTAAAAACTGCTGCCATTGTGAAAGAGTCAAGCCGGCAAACATCGTCCATTCGGACGCTGACCGGCGCTCAAGGTTGCGCCACAGTAGGGAAGATTGATCATCAGCCCTTTCATTTTTCGCTTCAAAAGACACCCACAGGAACCCTGCCCCATGAAAATTCTGGTCCCCGTCAAGCGCGTCGTCGATTACAACGTCAAGGTCCGCGTCAAATCCGACGGCAGCGGCGTCGATATTGCCAACGTCAAGATGAGCATGAACCCGTTTGACGAAATCGCCGTCGAAGAAGCCGTACGTCTGAAAGAAAAAGGCGTGGCCACGGAAGTCATCGCCGTGTCCTGCGGCGTGCTGCAGTGCCAGGAAACCCTGCGCACCGCCATGGCCATCGGCGCCGACCGCGCCATCCTGGTCGAAACCACTGAAGAGTTGCAGCCGCTGGCCGTCGCCAAGCTGCTCAAGGCGCTGGTCGACAAGGAGCAGCCGCAGCTCGTCATTCTCGGCAAGCAGGCGATTGATGACGACTGCAACCAGACCGGCCAGATGCTGGCGGCCCTGCTGGGTTGGGGCCAGGCGACGTTTGCTTCCAAAGTGGAAGTTGTCGATGGCAAAGTCAATGTCACGCGTGAAGTCGACGGCGGCTCTGAAACCCTTGCCTTGACGTTGCCGGCCATCATCACCACCGACCTGCGCCTGAACGAGCCGCGCTACGTCACCCTGCCCAACATCATGAAGGCCAAGAAAAAGACGCTGGAAAACGTCAAACCGGCCGATCTGGGTGTCGATGTGGCGCCGCGCCTCAAGACCCTGAAGGTCAGCGAGCCGCCAAAGCGCAGCGCCGGCATCAAGGTCGCTGACGTCGCCACCCTGGTGGACAAGCTCAGGAACGAAGCCAAAGTCATCTAATAATTTCACTGACCGAACGGAAGTAAAACCCCATGACCTTTTTAGTCATTGCTGAACACGACAACACCAGCATCAAGAGCGCCACGCTCAACACCGTCACGGCCGCCAGCCACATCAGCCTGTTCGCCGACGGCCAGGTGCATTTGCTGGTGATGGGCCAGGGCGCGCACCAGGCGGCCGAGGCGGCCACGCACATTGCCGGGATTGCCAAGGTCATCCATGCCGATGGCGCGGCCCTGGCCCACGGCCTGGCCGAAAACGCCGCCGCGCAGGTGCTGGCACTGGCCGGCGACTACAGCCATATTTTGTTCGCGGCCACCGCCAGCGGCAAGAACGTCGCGCCCCGGGTGGCGGCACTGCTGGACGTGGCGCAGATCAGCGACATCACCCGCGTCGATGCGCTGGACACTTTCGAGCGGCCGATCTACGCCGGCAATGCGATGGCGACCATGCAGAGCCAGGACGCGGTCAAGGTGATCACGGTGCGCACCACCGGCTTTGACGCGGCGTCCTCCAGCGGCTGCAGTGCCCTGGTCGAAGCCATCAGCGCCGTCGCCGACAGCGGTAAGACCCGTTTCGTCAGCAGCGAAATCGCCAAATACGACCGGACCGAACTGACGGCGG
>JBBSRS010000565.1:0-1977 GCA_038242795.1 Burkholderiales bacterium | reverse complement strand
TGAAGGACGCCAAGGGTGACGCCGTCATGGAAGACGCCAAAACCAGCACGCAGACGCTGGCCATGGGCCCGGTGGCGTCGCAGGAGGCGATCAAGCTGATTGGCACCAACGGCGGTGGTTTCTTCAACGCCAATTCTTCGCATCCGTATGAAAACCCGACGGCGCTGTCAAACCTGTTGCAGATGCTGTCGATTTTTCTGATTCCGGCGGCATTGTGTTTTGCCTTTGGCCGCGTGGTGGGTGACCCGCGCCAGGGCTGGGCCGTGATCGCTGCGATGACGTTGATGTTCGTGGTGGCTGTTGTGGTCATCACGCCGGCTGAACAGGCGGGCAATCCGCTGCTGACCACCTTGGGGGTGGACCAGACCGCCAGCGCCATGCAGTCGGGCGGCAACATGGAAGGCAAGGAAACACGCTTCGGCATCAACGCCTCCAGCCTGTTTGCCGTGGTCACCACCGGCGCTTCGTGCGGCGCGGTGAACTCGATGCACGACTCCTACACCCCGCTCGGCGGCATGGTCCCGATGGTCATGATGCAGCTCGGTGAAGTGGTGTTTGGCGGCGTCGGCACCGGTCTGTACGGCATGCTGGTGTTCGCCATCCTGGCGGTGTTCATTGCGGGCCTGATGATTGGCCGGACGCCGGAATACCTGGGCAAGAAGATCGAGGCGCACGAGATGAAGCTGACCTCGGTCGCCATTCTGGTGACGCCGATCGTGGTGCTGGCAGGCACCGCCATCGCGGTGATGTCCGGCGCCGGCAAGATCGGCGTGGCCAACCCGGGCGCCCACGGTTTCTCGGAAATCCTTTACGCCTTCACCTCGGCGGCCAACAACAACGGCAGCGCTTTTGCGGGGCTGTCTGCCAACACGCCGTTCTACAACACGGCGCTCGGGATGGCCATGTGGCTGGGCCGCTTTGGCGTCATCGTGCCGGTGCTGGCCATTGCCGGCACCCTGGCGAGCAAGAAGCGTCTGCCGGTCACGGCCGGCACCATGCCGACCCACGGGCCGCTGTTCGTGCTGCTGCTGGTCGGCACCGTCCTGATGGTCGGCCTGCTCAATTACGTGCCTGCGCTGGCATTGGGCCCGATCGTCGAGCACCTGATGCTCTGGGCGGGAAAGTAAGGAAGAACCATCATGAACACAACTGTCAAAAAACCTTTTGTCCTGCTCGATGCTGCGCTGCTCAAACCTGCCATCGTGGCGTCGTTTGCCAAGCTCAGCCCGCGTGTGCAGTGGCGCAACCCGGTGATGTTCGTCGTCTACATCGGCAGCATTTTGACGACGCTGCTGGGCCTGCAGGCGCTGCAGGGCCAGGGCCCAACGTCGCCGGGTTTTATTTTCTCCATCGCCGTGTGGCTGTGGTTCACCGTGCTGTTTGCCAACTTTGCCGAAGCGGTGGCAGAGGGCCGCAGCAAGGCACAGGCCGCCTCCCTGCGCAGCCTGAAAAAAAGCACCTGGGCCAAGAAGCTCAAGGAACCCCGCCACGGCGCTACCTTTTTGCCTGAACAGGCAGAAAACCTGCGCAAGGGCGACGTGGTGCTGGTGGATGCCGGCGACATGGTGCCGCTGGATGGCGAGGTGATCGAGGGCGTGGCGTCGGTTGACGAAAGCGCCATCACCGGCGAATCTGCACCTGTCGTGCGCGAGTCGGGCGGCGATTTTTCGTCGGTGACGGGCGGCACCCGCGTGCTGTCCGACTGGCTGGTGGTGCGCATCACCGTGAATCCGGGGGAGTCGTTCCTGGACCGCATGATCAGCATGGTTGAAGGCGCCAAGCGGGCCAAAACCCCGAATGAAATTGCACTGACGATTTTGCTGGTGGCGCTGACCATCGTGTTTCTGGTCGTCACCGTGACCTTGCTGCCGTTTTCAATTTTCAGCGTGGGGGCTGCCGGTGCCGGCCAGGTGGTCAGCATCACGGCGCTGGTGGCGCTGCTGGTCTGCCTGATTCCGACCACTATTGGTGGCCTGC
>JBBSRS010000564.1:0-1997 GCA_038242795.1 Burkholderiales bacterium | reverse complement strand
CGATGCGCACGGCCACCTCAAGATCATCGACCGCGTCAAGGACGTCGGCCGCATCAAGGGCGGCACGAATGACGGCGCCATGTTTGCGCCCAAGTACGTCGAGAACAAGCTCAAGTTCTTCCCCTTCATCAAGGAAGTCGTGGCGCTGGGCGACGGCCGCGACCGCGTCTGCGTCATGGTCAACATCGACTTCGATGCGGTCGGCAACTGGGCCGAGCGGCGCAACCTGCCCTACGCCGGCTACACCGACCTGGCGCAAAAGCCGGAGGTCTACCAGCTGATGCAGGAATGCGTCGAAAAGGTCAATGCCGACCTGGCGACCGATGCGCTGCTGGCCGGCAGCCAGGTCAGCCGCTTCCTGATCCTGCACAAGGAACTCGATGCCGACGACGGCGAACTCACCCGGACCAACAAGGTGCGGCGCGGCTTCATCGCCGACAAGTACGGCGTGCTGGTCGAGGCGCTGTATGCCGGCAAGGCCGAGCAGTTCATCGAAACCGTCGTCAAGTTCGAGGACGGCCGCACCGGCAGCGTCAGCGCCACGCTCAGGCTGTCGGACGCCAAAACCTTTTCCCCGGTCAAGGCTGCGGCCTGAACACAAAAACCATGACAAAAAAGAAGACCGGCGACGTCATCCTCGACGTCAACAACATCAGCCTGCGTTTTGGCGGCGTCAAGGCGCTGACCGACATTTCCTTCAACGTGAAGGAGCATGAAATCCGCTCCATCATTGGCCCCAACGGCGCGGGAAAAAGCTCGATGCTCAACTGCATCAACGGCGTCTACACCCCGCAGGAAGGCTCAATCACCTTTCGTGGCAAAAAGTTCTCGCACATGTCCTCACGCCAGGTGGCCGAAATGGGCGTGGCCCGCACCTTCCAGAACCTGGCGCTGTTCAAGGGCATGAGCGTGATCGACAACATCATGACCGGGCGCAACCTGAAGATCAAAAGCAATATCTTCCTGCAGGCGCTGCGCATCGGCCCGGCCGAGCGCGAGGAAACACGCCACCGCGAGTTTGTCGAAGGCATCATCGACTTCCTGGAAATCCAGGCCTTTCGCAAGACCCCGGTCGGCCAGTTGCCCTACGGCCTGCAAAAGCGCGTCGACCTGGGCCGTGCGCTGGCGATGGAGCCGCAGGTGCTGTTGCTCGACGAGCCAATGGCCGGCATGAACGTCGAGGAAAAGCAGGACATGTGCCGCTTCATCCTGGATGTGAACGAAGAATTCGGCACCACCATCGTGCTGATCGAGCACGACATGGGCGTGGTGATGGACATTTCCGACCGCGTGGTGGTGCTCGACTACGGCAAGAAAATTGGCGATGGCGAGCCCGAAGAAGTCCGCGCCAACCCGGACGTCATCAGCGCCTATTTAGGCACCAGCCACTGAGCAACGGAAGAAACAAATGGCATTTTTTCTTGAAACCTTGATTGGCGGCCTGATGGCCGGCATGCTGTATTCGCTGGTGGCACTTGGCTTCGTGCTGATCTACAAGGCGTCGGGCGTGTTCAACTTTGCGCAGGGCGCGATGGTGCTGTTCGCAGCGCTGGCGATGGCCCGGTTCTCGGAGTGGATTCCGGCCTGGACCGGCATTGACAACCTGTTCGTTGCCAACCTGATCGCATTTGCGATTGCCGGCGTGCTGATGTTCGTCGTCGCCTGGCTGATCGAGCGATTGGTGCTGCGCCACCTGGTCAACCAGGAAGGCGCGACGCTCTTGATGGCCACGCTGGGCATTGCGTATTTCCTCGAAGGCCTGGGCCAGACGCTGTTTGGCAGCGACATCTACAAGATCGATATCGGCATGCCCAAAGACCCGGTTTTCCTGCTCGACTCGGTGTTTCCGGGTGGCATTCTGGTCAACAAGGAAGACGTGATTGCCGCCGCCATCGCGGCCACGCTGGTTATTTTGCTGAGCATCTTTTTACAGAAAACCACCACCGGCCGCGCCCTGCGCGCCGTGGCCGATGACCACCAGGCGGCGCAGTCGATCG
>JBBSRS010000563.1:0-2016 GCA_038242795.1 Burkholderiales bacterium | reverse complement strand
GCACCACCGGCACCCCGACGCCCAGGCGCTGCACATCATCGACAAAGCGAAAGTAAGCGTCGGCATTGAAAAAATACTGCGTGATGGCCGAATCGGCGCCGGCCCGGACCTTGGCGGCAAAGGCCTGCAGGTCGGCGTCGGCGGATTTGGCCTGCGGATGGATTTCGGGGTAGGCGGCCACTTCAATGTGAAAGGCATCGCCGGTCTCGCGCCGGATGAAGGCCACCAGGTCGCTGGCGTAATGAAACTCGCCACCCGCGCCATAGCCGCTGGGCAGGTCGCCGCGCAGGGCCACCAGCCGCTTGACGCCCATGGTCTGCAAGGTGGCCAGCTGTTCACGCACCGTGGCCTGGGTGGCGCCGACGCACGAGAAATGGCAGGCGGCGGCCATGCCCTCGTCCAGAATCGCCTTGACGGTGTTGAAGGTGCCCTCCTGCGTCGAGCCGCCGGCGCCAAAGGTGACCGAGCAGAACTCGGGCTGGTTGGCGTACAGCGCTTGGCGCGTCAGGCGCAGCTTGTCGGCGCCTTCAGGTGTCTTGGGCGGAAAAAATTCAAAACTGACCGGAATGTTCATCGCGCGCTTTCTAGTCGCTGGTGTCGCTGGTGTCGTTGCCGTCGGCTTTTTTGCCGCGCCGCTTGGCCGGACCATGCTGGCCGGCATGCGCAGCTTCAGCCGCCTCGGAGTCTTCATGCGGCTCGCGGGATGCGCGCATTTCGCTGCGCGACACGCGCTTGGCGACTTGTCGTTTCGGTGCAGCGGCCAGCGGCTGGTCTTCGCCCTCCACTTCGTGGCCCTTCTGGGTATGAATGAAAAATTCGCGGTTGCCGTCGCCGCCGGCAATCGGTGATGCCAGCCAGGCCTTGACGTCCAGCCCCAGGGCGGCGCAGGTATCCTTCAGGCGCTTTTCCACAAACTCGAAATGCACCGGGTCGCGCACGATGCCGCCCTTGCCGATCTGGCCGGGCTGCAGCTCGAACTGCGGTTTGACCAGCATCAACAACTGGCCGTCCGCCTTGAGCAGGCGCGCCACGGCGGGCAGCACCAGTGTCAGCGAGATGAAGGACAGGTCGCCGGTCAGGAAGTCGAACACCGGATCGAACCCGTCCATGTCCTGGTCGCTGTAGCCGTCTTCCTCGACATCGGCAAACGTGTCGTCCTCCAGGCTGCTGCCATGCAGGGCGCGGCGGTAATGCTCGGTCAGTTCTTCAGCCGTCAGCGAACGCGCATTCACGCCTTCGATGCAGACCACGCGCTCGTCGCTGCGCAGGCTGTCGTGCAACTGGCCGTGGCCGACATCGACGCCCACAACCTGCGCCGCGCCATGCTGCAGCAGGCAGTCGGTGAAGCCGCCGGTGGACTGGCCGATGTCGAGGCAGCGCAGGCCCGTCACGTCCAGGCCGGTGCTCTTGAGTGCCCCTTCGAGTTTGAGGCCGCCGCGCGAGATGTATTTCGCCTCGGTGGTGTCGAGCAGTTGCAGTTCGGCAGCGGCCGGAATCTCGTCGCCGTTCTTGGCAATCTTTTTCCACGCCACCGCCTCGTCAACCCGCCAGTGGACGCCCGAGGCGATCAGGCGCTGGGCCTGGGAACGGGTGGTGGCATGGCCGTGTTCGACCAAAAATAAATCAGCGCGCATAAAGTTAAGGCAACGTCAAGGTTGCGTACAGGGAATAAAACTATCATTTCGATAGCTGGTGGCGCATGCACAACATGCGCCAGAGGCCAATTTGGCTTAAAAAATCCCCTACACCGTGGTGCAGGGGATGCCCACCCCTTCAATAGCGGTAGGTGTTGGCCTTGTACGGGCCGGCCTTGGACACGCCAATGTACGCGGCCTGCTCGTCGCTCAGTTCGGACAGCATCGCGCCGACCTTTTTCAGGTGCAGGCGGGCGACTTTTTCATCAAGGTGCTTTGGCAACACATAGACCTTGCCGGCGTCGTATTCATGCTGCTTGGTGAACAGCTCGATCTGCGCAATCGTCTGGTTGGCAAAGCTCGACGACATCACGAAGCTCGG
>JBBSRS010000562.1:0-2018 GCA_038242795.1 Burkholderiales bacterium | reverse complement strand
CGCTGCGCGCCGGCGATGCGTTCGACGTCATCGCCGGCCGGCGCGGCGTCGGCATTCCGGCGCTGTTTGCCGCCAAGCTGTCCAAGCACCTGCGCTGACGGTCAATGGCACGACAACTACCATGGCCTTTGGTCATGGCACGCAAGATGGATCACAGTTTTTGCCATTGAATCAATAGCTGGTTGTGCATGCCAGTCGTGCGCCACAGCCCTGTTTGGTGCCTAAATCGCAACAACTCAGATCGATTTTCAGGTTACGTGCAATGGCAAGAGTCTGTATTTTTCCTTGCCGCTTCTGTCATCCCGGCCCCGGATCAAGTCCGGGGCAGGCCCCGTCCGCAACGACGGAAAAAATGAAAAATCCCCAGGGAACTGGGCAGTTACCTTGCATCAGGTTGGCGGGTTGACAACGCAGGCGCAACAGCCCTTCGGCTCAGTGCTGCTCTTCGGCCTCGAAGCCAGCCATACGCAGGGCCTGCAGCACCTGCTCGATGTGCGGCCGGCCGCGCGTCTGCACCACCAGTTCGATCTCGACGTTCAGTGCTGCCAGCATGGTGAAGGCGCGCTGGTGGTGCACTTCCTCGATGTTGGCGCCGGCGTCGGCGACCGTGGCGGTGATTTTGGCCAGCGAGCCGGGCACGTCGCGCGCGCTGACCCGGAGGCGTGCCAGCCGTCCGGCCCGCACCATGCCGCGCTCGATGATGGCCGCCAGCAGCAGCGGGTCGATGTTGCCGCCGCACAGCACCAGCCCGACCTTCAGGCCGGCAAAACGCGCCGGGTATTTCAGCAGCGCCGCCAGACCGGCCGCGCCCGCGCCCTCGACCAGGGTTTTTTCAATTTCCAGCAGCATCACCATGGCCTGCTCGATGTCGCCTTCCTCGACCAGCAGCAGGTCGTCGACGCGCCGGGCGATGATGGCCTGCGCCAGCACGCCCGGCGTGCCCACGGCAATGCCGTCGGCAATCGTGCTGCTGCCCTGCGGGTGGTGCGTGCCCTTGATGGCGTTGACCATGCCGGGAAAGCGCGCGGTTTGCACACCGATGATTTCAATGCCCGGTTTCAACGCCTTGGCCGCCGTGGCCATGCCGGCGATCAGCCCGCCACCGCCCACGGCCACCACCAGCACCTCCAGGTCGGGCACGGCATGCAGCATTTCCAGCCCCACCGTGCCCTGGCCGGCGATGACGGCTTCATCGTCGTAGGGATGGACAAACACCAGGCCGTCGCGTTCGGCCAGCAGCAAAGCATGCGCGCGCGACGCGTCGAGCGTGTCGCCGTGCAGCACCACCTCGGCGCCAAAGCCCCGGGTGCGCTCGATCTTCACGCCCGGCGTGAAGCGCGGCATCACGATGACCGCGCGGATGCCCAGGCGCTGCGCATGGTAGGCCACGCCCTGCGCATGGTTGCCCGCGCTCATGGCAATCACGCCGCGCTGGCGCTCGGACGCTGTGAGCTGCGCCAGCTTGTTGCACGCGCCGCGTTCCTTGAACGAGGCGGTGTACTGCAGGTTTTCAAACTTCAGGAAGATTTGCGCCCCGGTCAGCTGCGACAGCGTGCGCGATTCGACGCAGGGCGTGTTCAGCAAATGGCCATGCAGGCGCTGGGCGGCTTGTTCGATATCGGTCAGGCTGAGCATGAATTTCCTTGTAGAACACGGCACCAACCCCGTGCAGCGGTTAGCAGGCATTTTCCACGCCTTTGCCGCGTGTCCTGCAGCGATCGCCGGGCACCACGGTGCATGCAGTGTCTTCCATGCTGCCTCGGCATGCGTTATGGTGCTGTTTCTTTACACCAATAAAAATTAGCGTGGGGGAGCTGTCGATACCGTTGGAAACTGGAGTCTGTCCATGAACAAGCGTTCACTTGTCGAGCATCCGCAGCAGTGGCTGCTGTCACCCGGGCTGAAGGAAGCGCCGGTGCTGGACTTGATGTGCTCGCATTTCGTGCTCACCCTGGCCGCGCGCCAGGGCGCCAAGTTCAATGTGCGGCGCGATCTGACCAGCCTGCTGTCGCTGTCGG
>JBBSRS010000561.1:0-2033 GCA_038242795.1 Burkholderiales bacterium | reverse complement strand
GCGTCGGCAACGCCGTCAAAAAGGCCGGGGTGATCACCGATGGAGTCGAGCAGTCGGAAGACGACACCAGCCGCAAGGCGGAGGGCAAACCGGACGCATGAGGGCCTGCGTTGACCTTGACAGCGACATCAAACACGATTGACAGGATTCCCTGCGCTCGCGTCGACTGAGTGCCGCGAAGACTCAGGTCGGAAATGAGCAGAAGTCATCGGTTTTCATGAATGTCTAAAAACCGCGACGAAGGGGCGGTTTTCGACTGAGACGACAGGCCCTTCGCGGCGCTTACCGATTCACCGCCTGGAAGCGAGCAATGCCAGCGCGTCATCCCGCCAGTGCGCGGTGGCCGCGTAAAAGCCCTCCCACACACAGCCGTTGCACCCGCGCTCGCAACAACTATCGGGCTCTGGAGGGGGCGCACGCAACAAGGTTTCCACATCGAGCCCACGTTGCTTGCCGAGGCTGGTCACGAACGCAACGACGGCTTTTGCGGCCGGAAGATCCACCAGGGGCACCTCAGCCACCTGCCAAGGCGTAAACCGGCGCTGCAACTGGCCATTGAATTCGCCGGACTCCATGAACATGGCTGCAGGCCTGACCCAGAGCGCGCCACGTTCCAGGCCATCTCCATACAGCGGACGGTACAGCGCCATGCCTTGCAGGCTTTCGCTGCAGCGCGCGGCGCCCACGACTTCGTACCAGCCGCCTTTGTAGTGGCGGTAAAGACCCAGGGTCGGAAGTTGAAAAGCAGGCAAGGGAGTGACGAGCGCGTCGGCCGCTTCAGGGGCGCTTGCGTTGTCGACATTGGTCATTGCGCGCCCCGAGCCCGCGCAGCCGCCACTTCCTGCCCCAGCTCTATCACGGCCAGCGCGTAGTAGCTTGACCAGTTGTAGCGGGTCACCGAATAGAAGTTGTCGGTGCCAGCGACAAAGCTCGGTGGAGCGTCGCCGTTCTGCAGTTCGACCAGTGCCAGCTGGCCGCGGTAGTTGGCACCAGCGCCTGTCACCCGCGCGCCGCGCGCGGCCATGGCGGAAACCGAAAATGTGGGGAGAATGTCCGGCGCGAGCAGAGCGTCAAGGTCCAGCCGCGCTGCATCGAACGCAAGCGGGAAATGCGTGGGCAGGCCGGGCTGCCACCCGTGGCCGATGAAGTAGCTGGCCACAGATCCGATCGCGTCATCGGGGCTGTTGTAGAGGTCAATCTCGCCATCGCCATCAAAATCTACGGCCCAGCGCGCCCAGCTGGATGGCATGAATTGGCCCAGCCCGCGCGCCCCGGCGTAGCTGCCGCGCGGCTCGAAGGGGTCGGTTCCGCTGCGATGGGCCAGGCTCAGAAACTGTTCGAGTTCGCCCCTGAAATAGGCACGTCGCTCGGCCGCGCGCGGGTGTGCGTCAGGGAAGTCAAACGACAGGGTCGCCAGTGCGTCGATCACGCGGATGTTGCCTATGTGCTGGCCGTAAAGCGTTTCCACCCCCAGGATGCCGATGATGATGTCTGCTGGCACGCCATATTCGCGCTCAGCCCGCGCCAGGGCGGCCGCATGCTCGTTCCAGAACCGCACGCCAGCGCGGATGCGGACGGGTTCGACAAAGCGCGCGCGGTAGGCCTGCCAGTTCTTCGCGGTGCCGCGCGGCGCCGGCAGCATCAGCTTGGGCACCTGCGGCAGAAACTTGGCACGGGCGATGACGGCACGCACCCAGGCGGTGTCCAAGTCGCGGCGCTCGGCCAGATCATCAGCAAAGCGCAAGGCGTCTTCGCGTCCTGCATAAAGCACCTCTGCCGCCGCTTCACCACGCGCCGCTGAGGCACGTTTTTTTGAAGCGTTTTGGGCAATAGCGCTTGTGGTGATTGCGCAAGTAGCTATTGAAAAAAGAGCAATTTTTAAAAAATGGTGCATGGTTTTATTAGGTGGCCTGCGGCCACGACAAAGCGGCGAAGCGCCGGCGCAGCAAGCCCAGTTGTTTGGATGCCAGCTTGCTCGGCGTTGCAGCACGATCGGGCGCATAGCGCTGGACTTCCAGTTGAATCAGCCAGGC
>JBBSRS010000560.1:0-2033 GCA_038242795.1 Burkholderiales bacterium | reverse complement strand
TCCTGGTAGCCGTTGTCCTGATAAACCTTGCGCATGTACTGCTCAACGCCCTGCCAGACCGTCCATCCCTTGGGGTGCCAGAACACCAGACCCGGTGCATGGTCGTCAATGTGGAACAGGTCGAGTTCCTTACCCAGCTTGCGGTGATCGCGCTTGTCAGCTTCTTCCAGCATCGTCAGATACTGTTGCAATTCGTCTTTCGTAGCCCAGGCTGTTCCGTAAATACGCTGCAGCATCTCGTTGCGGTGATCGCCGCGCCAATAAGCGCCAGCCACCTTCATGAGTTTGAAAAATTTCAGCTTGCCGGTGCTCGGCACGTGAGGACCACGGCACAAATCTTCAAAATCGCCTTCTCGGTACAGCGAAACATCTTCGTTGGCAGGAATACTGGCAATGATTTCAGCCTTGTAATGCTCGCCGATACTTTTGAAATGCGCCACGGCTTCGTCGCGGGGCAGCACGCGGCGGGTGACGGGCTCATCTTTGGCAACAAGTTCCGCCATACGTTTTTCAATAGCCACCAGATCTTCTGGCGTGAACGGACGCTTGTACGAAAAATCGTAGAAAAATCCGTTTTCAATCACTGGCCCGATGGTGACCTGCACTTCGGGAAACAACTCCTTGACCGCATACGCCAGCAAATGGGCAGCGCTGTGGCGAATCAGTTCCAGGCCATCAGCATCTTTGGCTGTGATGATGGAAACCGCGCTGTCCTGATTGATGAGAAAGCTGGTATCGACCAGCTTGCCGTCGACCTTGCCGCCCAGCGCCGCTTTGGCCAGGCCGGTGCCGATGGACGCGGCAACTTCAGCCACGGTGACGGCTTGAGGGTAGTCGCGTTGGGAACTGTCAGGAAGCGTGATTTGAATCATGGTGTCGAAAAACAAAAATGAGAAAGCGCGGACTGGCCGCGCTTTAAAACTAAAAACCGGGATGGCGCAATTTTACGCCGCCCCTGATTTCACTTCAGGTCAGTGGAATTGCTCTTCTTCGGTCGAGCCAGTCAGCGCAGTCACGCTGGACTTGCCGCCCTGAATGACCGTGGTCACTTCGTCGAAGTAACCTGTGCCGACTTCCTGCTGGTGCGACACAAAGGTGTAGCCACGGCCGCGTGCTGCGAATTCAGGCTCTTGCACCTTCTCGATGTACGCCGTCATGCCGCGCGCCACGTAGTCCTGTGCCAAGTCGAACATGTTGTACCACATTGAGTGAATGCCAGCCAGCGTGATGAACTGGTACTTGTATCCCATGGCGCCGAGTTCTTTCTGGAACTTTGCGATGGTGGCATCGTCCAGGTTTTTCTTCCAGTTGAACGATGGCGAGCAGTTGTACGCCAGCATTTTGCCGGGGTGAACGGCATGCACGGCATCGGCGAATTTTTTGGCGAATTCGAGGTCAGGCGTGCCGGTTTCGCACCACACCAGATCGGCGTAATGGGCGTAGGCCACAGCGCGGGAAATCGCTTGGTCCATGCCTTTTTTGGTCTTGTAGAAGCCTTCAGCGGTGCGTTCACCGGTGATGAAGGGCTTGTCGTTTTCGTCGTAGTCGCTGGTCAGCAAGTCGGCAGCTTCTGCATCGGTACGGGCAATCACCAGGGTAGGCACGCCGCAAACGTCGGCGGCCATGCGGGCAGCGATCAGCTTTTGGCAGGCTTCTGCGGTAGGCACCAGCACTTTTCCGCCCATGTGTCCGCATTTTTTGACGGAAGCCAGCTGGTCTTCAAAGTGAACGCCGGCCGCGCCGGAATGGATCATGGCTTTCATTAACTCGAACGCGTTGAGCACGCCGCCAAAACCGGCTTCGGCATCGGCCACGATGGGCGCGAAGTTGTCGATGTAGCCGGCGTCGCCTGCGTCAATACCCTTGGAATGCTGGATTTCGTCGGCACGGCGGAAGGTGTTGTTGATGCGCTCAACGACTTTTGGCACCGAATCCACGGGATACAGGGACTGGTCGGGGTACATCGCAGCGTAGCCGTTGTTGTCGGCGGCGACTTGCCAGCCCGACAGGTAAATCGCCTTGACGCCGGCTTT
>JBBSRS010000559.1:0-2040 GCA_038242795.1 Burkholderiales bacterium | reverse complement strand
GCTACGGCCGTCGCGACAACGCCTGGAAAGCGCGCATCAAGATTCTGGTCAAGGCCGAAGGCCAGCGATACATCGACCAGGTCGAGGCCGAGTTCAAGCAAATCGTCGAGCAAGACGGCGCGCCTCACCTCATCACGCAGGCCGAGTTTGACCGCGTGTCCGCCTGCTTCGTCTCGCCTGTTGTCACGCAGCGCGTGCGCACAGCGGACGAACAAGCCGCCCACGAAGCCTTGCGCACACAGGCGCAGGGCAACCTCGAATACACCCGCTGGCTGGAACGCAACGTCAGGCCGCACCAGAACCCCGCGCTGCGCGCCGTGTCGCTGTCGTTCAAACGCCTGGGCCAAGCCCCCGGTGACGCCACCGGCGAACAAATGGACATCGCCGCCGACCTGGCCGACCGCTTCAGCGCCAGCGAATTGCGCGTCACGCACGAGCAAAACCTGCTGCTGCCGTGGGTGCATGCCGACGACCTGCCCGAGCTGTGGCAAGCCGCCCGTGCGGCGGGTCTGGCCCGCCCGAACATCGGCCTGCTGACCGACATGATCACCTGCCCCGGCGGCGATTTTTGCTCGCTGGCCAATGCGCGCTCGATTCCGATTGCCGAAGCCATCACCGAGCGCTACCGGGACCTGGACGAGCTGCATGACCTGGGCGAGATCGACCTGCACATCAGCGGCTGCATCAACTCCTGCGGCCACCACCACAGCGGCCACATCGGCATTTTGGGCGTCGACAAGGACGGCAAGGAGTGGTACCAGGTGTCGCTGGGCGGCGCTGACGGCACCCTGCTGTCCGGCCCGGCCATGCCCGGCAAACCCGTCGGACCGTCGTTTTCTGCCGCCGAAGTGCCTGAAGTCATTGAAGCCTTGATTGCGACCTATGTGGCAGAGCGCAATGGCCGCGAAACCTTCATTGACACGCTGCGCCGCACAGGCCCGGATGCGTTCAAGCTGGCGGCCAATGCCGCCCGCATGAGCACCCGACGCCCTGAAGCCGCCGAAAGCGTTGCCGCTTGAGTGGCTTGTTGACATTCATACCGAACTTTGATCCCGGAGAAAAACCATGAAATTGATAGCAGCCAACGACCACGCTGTATGCGCCAACGACGAAAACAGCATTGAATTGACCAATGACGCCGATCCACGCGACGTGTCGCTGGAAGGCGTGGCGCGTGTGCAGCTGAATTTCCCCAAATTCAGCGACGGCCGCGCGTTCAGCCAGGCGTTTTTGCTGCGCCGCCGGCTCGGTTTCAAGGGCGAAATCCGCGCCACCGGCGATGTGCTGGTCGACCAGCTGGCGCAAATGAAGCGCAGCGGTTTTGACGTAGCCGTACTGCGCGCCGACCAGCCCCTGGACGTGGCCCGGCGCGTGCTGGCCGCTTACCCCGGCTACGGCGTGGGCAAGTACCAGGGCGACGCAGTCGATGTTTTGCCGCATTTTGTTGACGCAGCCCCTGAAGCCGTCGCCGCCTGAGAAAGCCACTATGCGTGCCATTTCCCTTTACGCCAAGCCATCGCCGGAGTTCGCGCAAAAACGCGCGCGCAGCCTGGCGCTGCTCCAATCGGCTGCAGCCACCTACTCGCCGCTGACGCAAGCGTCCAGCTTGGGCGCTGAAGACATGGTGGTGACGCATCTGATGCATGAAGCCGGGCTGCTGGACAACGCAAGCACCAGCATTTTTGTACTCGACACCGGCATGCTGCACGCTGAAACCTTGGCGCTGATTGAACGGATTGAAGCGCGTTACCCGGTCAGGGTAGAGGTTTACCGCCCTGTCGAAGCTGCCGCCTCGGCCTTCGTCCAGACCCACGGCCTTGAGGCGATGTACCAAAGCCTGGACCTGCGCAAACAATGCTGCCATATCCGCAAAATGGAGCCGCTGGAGCGCGCACTGGCCGGCAAAAAAGGCTGGCTGACCGGCCTGCGCCGCGAGCAGTCCGCCGCCCGAGCCGAAGTCCACGACATCGAGCAGCAACCCGAGCGCGCCAAGATCAACCCGCTGGCCGACTGGACGCTGGGCGATGTCTGGCACTGCAT
>JBBSRS010000558.1:0-2051 GCA_038242795.1 Burkholderiales bacterium | reverse complement strand
ACATCCTGCCGCAAAACGACAACCTGTCGCCCGAGTGGCAGGCCGAACTCGGGCCCGAATGGCAACGCATCCAGCAAACCTGGCGCCACACGCTGGGCAACCTGACCCTGACCGCCTACAACAGCGAATACAGCGACCGGCCTTTTACCGCCAAGAAAAATGCAGTCAGCACGGCGGATGGCAGCGCCATCGGGTTTGCCAGCAGCCCGCTGCGGCTGAACCAGTTTCCGTTTCTGCTGGACGGCAAAACGTATTCGCTGGGCAACGCGCCCGCATGGACAGAGTCCGCCATTCAGGCCAGAGCCGAGCGTCTGGCGCAGGAAGCGGTCAAAGTCTGGCAGGCGCCCCAACTGGCCGATGATGTGCTTGAAGCCTACAAGCCCAAGGTGCCCAAAGCGGGGCAACTCTACAGCCTGGACGACCATCCGCAATTGGCCGCCGCAAGCCTGCGGGAAGTGTTCATGGCGCTGCGGCAAGCGGTGCTGGCGCTGGACCCGTGCGTGAAGGAAGAGGTTCTCAAGCTCTACATTGCCTACAAGGCAGAAACCAACTTTGTCGATGTGGTTCCGCAAGCCAAGCGGCTTCGCCTGTCGCTGAACATGCCGTTTCACGCGATTGACGACCCCAAAGGCATGTGCCGGGACGTGACCCATCTGGGCCAATGGGGTAATGGCTGCGTTGAAGCGCACCTGTCGACCCACGAAGAACTGCCTTATGTGATGGGGCTGATTCGCCAGTCCTTCGAGCGGCAGATGGATGACACACCGGATGCATGACAAGGCATTGCCGCACCTTGGCAAAACCAGCGCATTGGCCGGATGAATTCGCCCGAACCCAGCCAGCAGCGTTTTGCCAACCCGTTGACGCGGTATGTTGCGGCAACACGGCCGGCGTTTCTCAGCGTCACGCTGGCGGGTGCCTTGATCGGCTTGGGCAGCGCCAGCGTTGACGGCGTGGTGATTGATCTGGGCAAAGCCCTGCTGACGGTATTTTTTGCGCTGGTGGCGCATGCGGGAGCGAATGTCGTCAATGACTATTACGACGCCCTGAGTGGCGCCGATGCCGCAAACCAGGCGCGTCTGTTTCCCTTCACGGGCGGCAGCCGGTTCATCCAGAACGGCGTGCTGAGCCTGCGCGAAACCCGGATTTTTGGTTATGCGCTGCTGGTCGCCGTCATTCCGGCAGGCCTGTGGCTGACCGCGCATTCCGCCGGCGGGCTGGTCTGGATTGGCCTGGCCGGCTTGCTGATCGCCTGGGGCTATTCAGCGCCGCCCTTGAAACTGATGGCGCGGGGCCTGGGCGAGGGCGCGATCGCTGCAGGCTGGCTGATGGTGGTGTTGGGAACCGATTTTGTCCAGCGCGGAGAATTTGCAGCCCGCCCCCTGGTTGCCGGCCTGCCTTTTGCGCTGCTGGTGGCGGCTGTTTTGTACCTCAACCAGTTTCCTGATGCCCTGGGCGATGCCAGCGCCGGCAAGCGCACGCTGGTGGTGCGCCTGGGGCTGCAAAAAGCACGCTGGGGTTACCTGGTGCTGGTCGCTGCCGCTTATCTGTGGCTGGTCGTCGCCGTGATGGCGGGCGCCTTGCCGCTGTGGTCCGCTGTGGGCCTTTTGCCGGCAGTGCTGTCTTTCCAAGCCTGCCGACGGCTGTTTCATGAGGCTCACCATCCGGCCCGGCTGGCACCGGCCATCAAGGCCACCATTGCCGCTGCAAATTTGCATGGACTGTTGATCTCGATGGCCTTGATGCTCAGCGCAAGCCCGTGAATGTTCAGGCGGTCTGAAGCACTGGCTCATTATTCACATCATGAAGCGGCCATGTCGCCAGACTTGTGCTGGCATCAAATTTCATGATGCTATTTTTTTGATAGTTGGTATCGCTTGCTGGTTGTGCGCAACAGGCATTTTTCTTATGAATTTTCGTAAATAATCAGGTTGCTTTTCAGTTTAAAGCGCAATGACATCAGCCTGTGTCATCCCGGCCCCGGATCAAGTCCGGGGTTTCAGCACCCGGGAACCATGCCTTCTCCCCAGCGGGGTCATGGATTGCGGATT
>JBBSRS010000557.1:0-2051 GCA_038242795.1 Burkholderiales bacterium | reverse complement strand
GGTTTTGGTTTGGCAGCATCGCCAACGGTTTTTGGCGTCACGTCCGGTGGACGGTCCCTGCGCAGCGCCGCGTTTCACACCGGCTGGCCCCGCTGCTAAGCTCGGGCCATGAAAAGCCTGTTTCACCTTGCCTTCAATGTCACCGACCTGGACGAGGCGCGCCGCTTTTATGGCGGCGTGCTGGGCTGCGCGGAAGGCCGCGCAACCGCCACCTGGGTGGACTTTGACTTCTTCGGCCACCAGCTGTCGCTGCACCTGGGCGCGCCCTTCAACACCGAACGCACCGGCCATGTCGGCGAGCACCTGGTGCCCATGCCGCACTTCGGCGTGGTGCTGGCGCTGCCCGACTGGCAGGCGCTGGCCGGGCGCCTGCAGGCGGCAAAGACAACGTTTTTGCTGGCGCCGCAGGTGCGCTTTGAAGGCCAGCCGGGCGAGCAGTGGACGATGTTTTTTCACGATCCGTGCGGCAATCCGATCGAGGTCAAGGGCTTGCGGTCGCTGGACACGCTTTACGCGGCTTGATGCGCCTACAAGCCTGATTCGGGCTGGTATACCGGCGCGCAGCGCATCAAGCCGGCGGCGTGATTTCCTGCTCGATCGCACCGAACAGCGACTGTCCGTTTTTGCCCTTGACCTCGATGCGCAAGGTGTCGCCGAACTGCATGAAACGGGTGGTGGGCTGGCCGGTCTCCGCCGTTTCGACCGCGCGCTTTTCGGCGATGCAGCTGTAGCCCTGGCGCCAGTCCGCGTGGCTGACCGGGCCGGCGCCGACGATGCTGCCGGCGCTCACCGGCCGCGTCTTGCACAGGTGCGACAACAACTGGTCGAAATGAAACGTCATCCCTTCGCCCGCATCACACAGGCCGACCTTGCGGCCGTTCCAGGTGGTTTGCAGGCTCAGGCCGAGCCGCCCCTGGCGCCAGGCGTCG
Organism: Burkholderiales bacterium; assembly: GCA_038242795.1. Lineage (GTDB taxonomy): Bacteria > Pseudomonadota > Gammaproteobacteria > Burkholderiales > Burkholderiaceae_C > Polaromonas. The sequence goes on along the minus strand of JBBSRS010000557.1, from coordinate 1,122 downwards.
CCGGCTTCGTCAGGCGTGGCGGCCACAGGGCCAAAAGCCGTCAGGGGCCGGCCCTGCAGCACGCCCAGGTTGCGCAGGCAGACGTCGCTGGCCAGCACCAGCAGGCGAATGCTGCCCAGCGCCTGTTCGGGGCTGGCGCCCATCGGCACGTCGCCGGTGATGACGGCCAGCTGCGCTTCAAAGTCGATGCCCCCCGCTTCGCTGGCCAGCACCACGTCATCGCGCGCACCGATGAAACGGTCGCTGCCGCCCTGGCGCAGCAGCGGCTCGGCGTACAGACCCGGTGGCAGACCGGCGGCCGGGAGGCTGGCCAGACGTTCGACATGGCTGGCGTACGCCGGGCCGCTGACCCACTGGTAGGCACGCGGCAGCGGCGCCATGCAGCGCGCCGGATCAAACGCAAACGCATGCCGCGCCCTGCCGCTGTTCAGCAGCGCATACAGGTCCTGCAGTTGCGGCGCCATGAAGCGCCAGTCGTCCAGCACCTGCTGGAGCCGGCTGGCAATGCCGGTCGCATAATGGGCGGTTGACAGGTCACGCGACACCACGACCAGCTGGCCGTCGCGCGAGGCGTCCTTGTAGGTAGCGAGTTTCATGATTTCCAGACTAGATGAATGGCCGGGCAATGTGTCCTGACAGGCTGACTTCCGACACCCCGGCAACAGGCCAGATTGTGCCGCGCCGCGCCGCACCACCCTGGCGCACCCTGGGCCTGCTGGCGGCGGGGGTGCTGGCCGCGCATGCGCTGGTGCTGCAAACCCGGCCCGCCCGCTTCGGCCTATCGCAAGAACCCACGTCCCGCAGCGTGGCGGTGATGACCACCCGCAGCATCGCCTTGCCACCGGTGGTCGCCAGCCCGCCACCGGCCCAACTCGCGCCTCCTGCGCCAACACCGCCCAAACCCATCGCCAAGCCAGTCAAAAAGCCGGTTTTCAAGCAAAAAGTGCCTGCTGCGCAGGACCAGCGGGCGCAAGCAGCTATTGATTCAAGAGCATTGCCGAGCCCGCTTCCGGGCAGCGTCGATGAAGCGCCAACCCCGCCAGAAGCGCAAAGTGCGGCCCCATCCACTGACTTGCCAGAAACCGCACCGGCACCCGAAGTCCCCGCCAGCAGCGCCACGGT
>JBBSRS010000556.1:0-2056 GCA_038242795.1 Burkholderiales bacterium | reverse complement strand
TTCTTCCTGCTGCTTCAGCAAGGTGTGCAGCACAGGCAGCAAAAACGCAGCGGTTTTTCCGCTACCGGTCTGGCTGGAGACCAGCAGGTCGGTAAATTTTGGTGCTTTAGGGTCAGCGTCGAGGGCTTGCATGGCCTTCGGGATGGTGGCCAACTGCACAGCGGTTGGCTGGGTGAAACCCATGTCGGCAACCGCTTGCAGCAGTTCCTTGGCCAAGCCGAGTTTTACAAAGCCGTTAGGCTCTGCCACAACGGATTCCAGCGAGGTTGCCACGGCAACAGGCTCGTCGGACGAGAAATCGGGAATCACGTGGATGTCCAGGTCGGAAATGGTGTCGGTATTGTCGGACGCAAAGTCGCCGCGAGTTTCAAAAGAGTCAGTCATGTTTTCTTCTCACTAATCCCCTGTCCGCTTCGTTTGTGGCGAATGAACAGGAAACTCCACCCCCGCGATGCGGAAGGCTTCGTTCATGGTTAATAAAACATCAACCATCAAACGAATATACGGACCAAGAGCGGAACTGCCTTGGTGCGGCGACTCTGAAAATAGAGTCCAAAAGTGTGAGGTAGATGTACAAATGCGGTTGGCACGGTGTGCAACTGCAAGCCTTCGATTATGGCATGGTTTACGGGTTTCTACCAGTTACTCTTGATAAATCAATGTTACTTCTACATGTCATCGAATTTGAAACTCATTACGCCGAGTCCAGAAACTATGATTTAGATAGCATTGATCACTGGCCAGATATGCGCAAAAGACCTAAATAGCTTGAATTTCCTTCAGGAAATGTTCACGGTAATGCTGCAGTTCATCAATCGACTCATGCACGTCGGCCAGCGCCGTGTGGAGCTGGCGCTTCTTGAATGCGCTGCACACCTCGGGCTGCCAGCGCTTTGCCAGTTCCTTGAAGGTGCTGACATCGACATTGCGGTAATGAAAAAAGGTTTCCAGCCTGGGCATGTACCTGACCAGAAAGCGCCGGTCCTGGCCGATGGAGTTGCCGCACATCGGCACCTTGCCCTTGGGCACGTACTTGGACAGGAAGGCGAGCAATTGCGTCTGGGCGTCTTCTTCGTTCAGCGTGCTGGCCCTGACCTTGTCGATGAGGCCGCTGCGGCCATGCGTGCCTTTGTTCCACTTGTCCATCTGCTCCAGCAATTCGTCGGACTGGTGGATGGCCAGCACCGGGCCTTCAATGCGCGGTGTGAGCTGCGGGCCGGTCACGACCACGGCAATTTCAATGATGCGTTCCTTTTCAGGGTCCAGCCCGGTCATTTCGCAGTCCAGCCAGACCAGGTTCAGGTCGGATTTCTTCAATAGGGGTTCAGTTTCCAGCATCTTGAGATTCTCGCCTATCACCTAAAATATTTGCCATGACCGACCCCTCTTTTGTTTTCACGTTGCTGTTTGCCGCCCTCCTCATGCTCGGGCTGTTGGCGAAGTTCTACCTGGCCTCGCGGCAGATCCGCCATGTCGCGCGGCATCGAAACCAGGTGCCAGCGGCTTTTGCGTCCACCATCAGTTTGGCTTCGCACCAGAAAGCAGCGGATTACACGATTGCCAAGACACGCCTGGGCATGCTGGAAATGGCATTTGCCGCCGCATTGCTGATGGGATGGACGCTGCTGGGCGGCATCGACACGCTGAACCAGGCCTTGATGCGCTCGGGCCTGGCTGACTATGGCGCGCTGGTGCCGCAACTGGCGCTGCTCGCGGCATTCGGGGCGATCAGTGGCCTGCTCGACCTGCTATTCACGCTGTACAAGACGTTCCGGCTTGAAGAGCGCTTTGGTTTCAACAAGATGACGCTTAAGCTGTGGCTCGGCGACCTGGTCAAGTCCACACTGGTTGGCACGCTCGTCGGCCTGCCCATCGTGGCGCTGATCCTGTGGCTGATGGGCAGCGCGGGCACGCTGTGGTGGCTGTGGACCTGGGTCGTCTGGATGGGTTTCAACCTGCTGGTGCTGGTGCTGTTTCCGACGGTGATTGCGCCACTGTTCAACAAGTTCAAACCGCTGGACGACGAAGCGCTGAAAGTGCGTGTCACGGCGCTGAT
>JBBSRS010000555.1:0-2059 GCA_038242795.1 Burkholderiales bacterium | reverse complement strand
ATGGAATTCCGCCGGATGTTCAGCAACCCGGCCGACCCGCTCAATGCTTTTCTCGACATTCAGGCCGGCGCTGGCGGCACCGAAGCCTGCGACTGGGCCAGCATGTTGCTGCGCCAGTACCTGAAGTACGCCGAACGCAAGGGTTTCAAGACCACGATTGAAGACGAGTCTGCAGGCGACACCGCCGGCATCAAGGGCGCGACCATCAAGATCGAGGGCGAATACGCCTTTGGGCTGCTGCGCACCGAAACCGGCGTGCATCGGCTGGTGCGCAAGTCGCCGTTCGACTCGTCGGGCGGACGCCACACGTCATTTGCCTCGGTGTTTGTCTATCCCGAGATTGATGATTCGATCGAAATCGACATCAACCCGGCCGACGTGCGCACCGACACCTACCGCGCCAGTGGCGCCGGTGGCCAGCACATCAACAAGACGGACTCGGCCGTTCGCCTGACGCACATCCCGACCGGCATCGTCGTGCAGTGCCAGGAAGGCCGCTCGCAGCACGGCAACCGCGATGTCGCCTGGAAGCGCCTGCGCTCACGCCTGTATGACTTCGAGTTGCGCAAGCAGCAGGAAGCGCAGCAAAAGCTCGAAGACACCAAGACCGACGTGGGCTGGGGCCACCAGATTCGCAGTTATGTGCTGGACAACAGCCGCATCAAGGACCTGCGCACCAACTACGAAACCTCGGCCACGCAAAAGGTGCTGGACGGCGACCTGGATCCGTTTATCGAAGCGTCCCTGAAACAGGGCGTCTGAGGGCGGCGCCTGCCGCCCGTTTTGAATTTCTGGATTTTTGAGGACACCCCCATGCTGCAAATGCTTGACGGAACAGGACCCGGCGCCGCCGTGGTCATCAACCGCGCCGACTACCTGGCGCCGGCCTACTGGATCGATACGGTCGACCTGTGCTTTGACCTGGACCCGGTCAAAACCCGCGTGCTCAACAAGATGACGCTGCGCCGCAACCCCGAGGTGCCGGTGCAGCCGCTCCGGCTCGACGGCGAGGAACTGAATCTGGCGCGGGTGCTGGTCAACGGGCAAGGCACGTCCTTCAAGATGGAAGGCGGCCAGCTGGTGCTGTGCGACCTGCCCGATGCGTTCCAGCTCGAAATCTTCACCACCACCTGCCCGTCCAAGAACACCAAGCTGATGGGCCTGTACGTCAGCAACGACTCGTTCTTCACGCAGTGCGAAGCCGAGGGTTTCCGGCGCATCACCTATTTCCTGGACCGCCCGGACGTGATGGCGAGCTACAGCGTCACGCTGCGCGCCGACAAGGCGAAATACCCGGTGCTGCTGTCCAACGGCAACCTGGTGGCGCACGGCCCCCTGGACGACGGCCCGAACGGCGCGCGGCATTTCGCCAAATGGGTCGATCCGCACCGCAAGCCGAGTTACCTGTTTGCGCTGGTGGCCGGCCAATTGGTGGCGCGTGAGCAGCGCATCACCACGCGCGCCGGCAAACAGCATTTGCTGCAGGTCTATGTGCGGCCCGGCGACCTCGACAAGACCGAGCACGCCATGGTCTCGCTGATGCATTCGGTCGCCTGGGACGAAGCGCGCTTTGGTTTGAAGCTTGACCTGGAGCGCTTCATGATCGTCGCCACCAGCGACTTCAACATGGGCGCGATGGAAAACAAGGGCCTGAACATCTTCAACACCAAGTATGTGCTGGCCAACCAAGCCACCGCCACCGACGTTGATTTCTCGAACATCGAAAGCGTGGTCGGCCACGAGTATTTCCACAACTGGACCGGCAACCGCATCACCTGCCGCGACTGGTTCCAGCTGAGCCTGAAAGAAGGCCTGACGGTGTTCCGCGACCAGGAATTCAGCCAGGACTTGTGCGCCGCGCCTTCCGCCCGCGCCGTCAAGCGCATCGAGGACGTTCGCGTGCTGCGCACTGCCCAGTTCCCCGAAGATGCCGGCCCCATGGCGCACCCGGTGCGGCCTGACAGCTACGCCGAGATCAACAACTTCTACACCGCCACCGTCTACGAAAAGGGCGCCGAGGTCGTGCGCATGATGCACACACTGGTGGGCCGTGAGGGCT
>JBBSRS010000554.1:0-2063 GCA_038242795.1 Burkholderiales bacterium | reverse complement strand
CTTTTCAGCCACATTGACCGTGATGTCCACTTGGTCAGGCGTGCCGGTGACTTCCTGCGTTTCCACATTCACCTCGGTGAAAAACCCCAGGCGGTCGACGCGGTCACGCGAAAGACGGATCTTGTCGCCGTCATACCAGGACGATTCGAACTGCCGGAACTCGCGGCGCACGACCTCGTCGCGGGTGCGGTTGTTGCCCGACACATTGATGCGCCGAACATAGGCACGGCGGGAGGGCTCCGCCTGAAGCACAAAAGCGACGCGTTTGTTCGCACGGTCAATATCGGGAACGGCCTCGACCCGGGCAAAAGCAAAGCCGAAAACGCCGAAATAATCGGTGAAAGCCTTGGTGGTTTCAGCCACCGCATCGGCGTTGTAGGGCTCGCCGGGCTTGATGGCGACCAAGGACTTGAACTCTTCTTCCTTGCCCAAAAAGTTCCCTTCCAGCTTGACGCCGGACACCACGAAACGCTCGCCTTCTGTCACGTTGAGCGTGATGGCAATGCCCTGCTTGTCGGGGGAAATCGCCACCTGCGTGGTGTCCACCTTGAACTCCAGGTAGCCGCGCGACAGGTAGTAGGAACGCAGCGATTCAATGTCCGCATTCAGCTTGGTGCGCGAATATCGGTCAGACTTGGTGTACCAGCTCAGCCAGCCGCCGGTGTCCAGATCAAACAGGCCGAGCAGCGTCGACTCGCTGAACGCCTTGTTGCCTGTGATGCGGATTTCCTTGATTTTTGCCACGTCGCCTTCAACCACGTTGAAGGTCAGGTTGACGCGGTTGCGCTCAATCGGCGTGACGGTGGTGATGACCTCGACGCCGTACAGGCTCTTGTTGATGTACTGGCGCTTGAGTTCCTGCTCGGCCTTGTCGGCCAGTGCCTTGTCAAAGGGCTGGCCGTCAGCGATACCGGCATCGCGCAACGCCTTTTTCAGCACGTCCTTGTCGAACTCCTTGGTGCCGACAAAGTCGACGTCGGCAACGGTGGGACGCTCTTCAACAATCACCACCAGCACATCGCCATTGACTTCAAGCCGCACATCCTTGAAAAGGCCCAGGCTAAACAAGGCGCGAATGGCACTGGAGCCCTTGTCGTCGTTGTAGGTTTCACCCGCCCGGAAAGGCAGCGAGGCAAAGATAGTGCCCGGCTCGACGCGTTGCAGACCTTCCACCCGGATGTCACGGACAGTGAACGGATCGACGGCCCAGGCGGTGTTGGCGATAAGCAGACTGGCCGCAATGGCGCAGACAGCACGAACTTGGAAACGGTTGAATTGCTTTTGCATGAATTGGTAGGAGTTAGCCGACAAGCCGGGCGACGTCGTTGAAAAGGGCAATGCTCATCATGCCCAGGAGAATCGCAACGCCACCGCGCTGCAGACGGTCCATCCAGGCGTCTGACACGCCCCGACCGGTGATCCATTCCCAAAGATAATACATCAGGTGCCCACCGTCCAGAACCGGCAGCGGCAGCAGGTTCAGCACGCCCAGACTGACACTGACCAGGGCCAGAAAAACCAGATAAGACGTCCAACCCATGGTGGCAGACTTGCCGGCATAGTCGGCAATGGTGAGCGGGCCGCTCAGGTTTTTCAGCGATGCTTCACCGATGACCATTTTGCCCATCATCTTCAGCGTCAGTGCAGACACTTCCCATGTGCGCACAGCACCTTGCCACAGACCGTCAAGCGGCCCATAACGCACCGTGACGAATTCTGGCGGCGCGCCCACGTAGGCGCCGATGCGGGCCACCGCCACATTGTTTTCCTGGCGGACTTCGGGCGTGACCTGCAGGGCCAGCGGCTGCCCTGCGCGCAGAACCTGCCAGCGTTGCGGCAACACGGCGCCCTGAACTGTACCTGGCGACCGGGCATGGGCGCGGATGGTTTCGCGCAATTGCTGGCCATCGACGATCGGGAGATCGCCAATGCGCCGGACCACGTCGCCCGCCTTCAGGCCAGACTTTTCAGCCGCGCTGGCCGCCATGACCTCGCCGATCACCGGGGCGGTCCACGGCCCGGCAATGCCGATTTTTCGGAACAGCTGGGCATCGGCATCTGCG
>JBBSRS010000553.1:0-2077 GCA_038242795.1 Burkholderiales bacterium | reverse complement strand
TGATGTTGCCTCCACGTTCGCGCACTTCGTGTCGCTCACTGCCCTTGCAGGGCGCCACGCCGCCAGAAGCGGCGCATCTGAAAGCTGTCCAAGCCCGCGCAGGCGGGCTTGGAGCCGCAGCCTTCAGCCCCGAGGGGGCCGCTGCGCCTGCAACCCGGCAAAGCCGGTTTCGCGGCCCCTGCTTGGACAACGCCACTGCGCTCCCCGCTGCGTGTGCTTCTGCACAACGCAGCGGGTCTGCTGTTTTTCGTTCAGGCCATGGGGGTTTGCATCATGGTTGAACGCAGTGCCGCCCTGAAATTTTTTGCGCACCTGGTGATGGTGCTGGGCATCCTGATCGTCGCCTTTCCGCTGTACCTGGCGTTTGTGGCCTCGACCCACACGGCCCAGGAGATCATCCAGGCGCCGATGCCGATGTGGCCGGGCAGCAACCTGTGGGAAACCTACAGGACCGCGCTGTTCGGCGGCGGCGATGGCGCCGGCTCGACCGCGCCGGTGGCCCGCATGATGTGGGTCAGCCTGGTCACGGCGCTGGTCATCACCTTTGGCAAGATCACGATTTCCCTGCTGTCGGCCTTTGCCATCGTGTATTTCAGCTTTCCGTTCAAGAATTTCTTCTTCTGGTCGATTTTTGTCACGCTGATGCTGCCGGTGGAAGTGCGCATCGGGCCGACCTACCAGGTGGTGTCGGACCTGGGCATGCTCAACAGTTACGCAGGCCTGACGATTCCGCTGATTGCCTCGGCCACCGCCACGTTTTTGTTCCGTCAGTTTTTCATGACCGTGCCGGATGAACTGGTTGAGGCGGCGCGCATGGATGGCGCCAGCCCGATGCGCTTTTTCTGGGACATTTTGCTGCCCTTGTCCAAGACATCGATGGCGGCGCTGTTCGTGATCCAGTTCATCTACGGCTGGAACCAGTACCTGTGGCCGCTGCTGGCCACCACCAGCGAAGACATGTACCCGGTGGTCATCGGCATCAAGCGGATGATTGCCGGCGGCGACGCGGCCAACGAATGGAACGTGGTCATGGCCACCGCCATTTTGGCGATGCTGCCGCCCGCGCTGGTCGTGGTGCTGATGCAGAAGTGGTTCGTCAAGGGCCTCGTCGATACCGAAAAATAGACAAGAAGACAGGCAATCAATCAATGGCATCCCTTTCCCTCAACAACGTCATCAAGCGCTACGGCGTCGGCAAAACCGCCGTTCCGGTGCTGCACGGCGTCAGTGCCGAAATCGCCGACCATGAATTCATCGTCATCGTCGGCCCGTCGGGCTGTGGCAAATCCACCCTGCTGCGCATGGTCGCCGGGCTGGAAGAAGTCACCGAAGGGCAAATCTCCATCGGCGGCAAGGTGGTCAACGACCTCGAACCGTCCGAGCGCGACATCGCCATGGTGTTCCAGAACTACGCGCTCTACCCGCACATGAGTGTGTTTGACAACATGGCCTATGGGCTGAAGATTGCCAAAGTGCCCAAGGAAGAGATCAAGTCACGGGTGGACAAGGCCGCCAAGATCCTTGAACTGGCTCACCTGCTTGACCGCAAGCCGCGCGCCCTGTCGGGCGGCCAGCGCCAGCGTGTCGCCATGGGCCGGGCCATCGTGCGCCAGCCGCAGGTGTTTTTGTTCGACGAGCCGCTGTCCAACCTGGACGCCAAGCTTCGCGTGCAGACCCGGCTTGAAATCCAGAAGCTGCACCGCGAACTCGGCATCACGTCCCTTTTCGTCACGCACGACCAGGTCGAAGCCATGACGCTGGCCCAGCGCATGATGGTGATGAACGCCGGCCGCATGGAACAGTTCGGCACGCCGGAAGAGGTGTACAACCGCCCCGCCACCACCTTCGTCGCCCGCTTCATGGGATCGCCGCCGATGAACCTGCTTAAAAATGCGCCCAATACCGAGTTTGGCGGTCCGGCAGGCGCGATTCTGGGCATACGTCCCGAGCATTTGCAGGTCGGCAGCACCGGCTGGCCGGTTCAGGTCGACACCATCGAAATGCTGGGGGCCGAACGCCTGCTGTACTGCCGCCTGGGCGACGAGTTCCTGATCGTGCGCACCGACGAAAGCCTGTC
>JBBSRS010000552.1:0-2082 GCA_038242795.1 Burkholderiales bacterium | reverse complement strand
TCAACGTGCCGTACCAAGCGAGGCCCAGGACCATCGCCCACACACAGGCCGCAATCGCGCCTTCGGTGGGCGTGAACAGTCCGGTGGTCATGCCGCCAATCAGCAGCACCGGCGTCATGATCGGGAGCACCGCTTCAAAGCGGAAGATCTTGTCCAGCACGAACAGCAAAATCAGTCCCAGAAACACTGTGATCTGCGACGGCGCGCCCGCCTGGATCAGCCCCCACAACGCCAGCGGCCAGCCCACCACCACCGCCAGCTCGACCATCGCCTTGCCAAAGCGGCTGCCTGAAAAGTTGATGTCGCCGCCCCATTTGTTCTTGTGGGCAAAGTACGCCACCGTCACCATCATCAGCAACGCCAGCATCAGGCCGGGCAACAAGCCGGCCAGAAACAGCGAGCCGATGGACACATTGGCCATCATCCCGTAGATCACGAAGGGCAAACTCGGCGGAATGATCGGGCCCAGCGTGGCCGACGCTGCCGTCACGCCCACGGCAAATTCGGACGAATAGCCGTGCTCCTTCATCGCCTTGATCTCGATGGTGCCCAGCCCGGCTGCGTCGGCAATCGCCGTGCCGCTCATGCCGGCAAAAATCACCGAGCCGACGATGTTGACATGGCCGAGCCCGCCCTTGAGCCAGCCGACCAGCGCCAGCGCAAAGTTGTAGATGCGCGTCGTGATGCCGGCGTTGTTCATCAGGTTGCCGGCCAATATGAAAAAGGGCACGGCCAGCAGCGGAAAGCTGTCAATGCCAGAAACCATGCGGTGAATCACCACAAACGGCGGCAGGCTGCCGCTGAACAGGATGTAGACCAGCGACGCGCCGGCCATGGCGATGGCCACCGGAATGCCGGCGCCCATGAAGATCAGGAAGAAAATTTTAAGCATGTAGGGGCCTGTTGGAGGGCAGGGGTTTACCGGTCCTGCATGGTGGTTTCAGGCCGTTCCAGCACGCTGTAGCCGCGCCGGTAATGGACCACGGCGACCTGCACCGAGCGCAGCAGCATCACGGCAAAACCCAGCAGGCACAGCGCATAGACGATGTTCATCGGCAGGTCCACCACCGTCATGCGCGTCTGGTTGCCGATCTTGAGCATCATCTGCACCGTCATGACCACCGCAGCGGCAAAAAACGCGATGCGCACGAGGTCCACGAAGCCCGACATCAGCCGGCCCAGGCGCGCCGGCATGTGGCGGTAAAAGAAATCGACATGGATGTGGTTGTTCTTGACCACGCCGATGGCCGCGCCGATGAACACCACCGCGATCAGCTGGTAGCGGGCAATTTCCTCGGTCCAGGCGGCCGAGTCGTTGAACACATAACGGGTGATGAACTGGTAGAACACCGTCAGCCCCAGCAGCCAGAAAATGGCCAGCGCCAGCCAGGCCTCGGGTGTGGTGGTGGACAGGTCGAACGCCTCGTCCTCGGTGTGGAACTCGCCGTCGTCGCTGATGATTTTGTCGCTCATGGGCACTCCGCAAACAGTAAATCGGGTCACAAGACCGGCCGCCCTGCCCGCAGGCAGGACGGCTGGCACGCAGCGCTTATTTCAGCGCGGTGATGCGGTCGTAGTCCTGCTGGCGGTAGCCGTGGTCGGTCGGCTTGGTGTTCTTCAGCACCGCTTCGCGAAAGGCGGCCTTGTCCACCGTGATGACGTTGTTGCCCCTTTTCTTGAACTCCTCGGCCAGGCGGATTTCGGAAGCAATGATTTCGCGGCCGGTCTTTTCAGCGGCTTCCTGCATCACCTCGGAAAAAATCTTTTTCTCGTCGGCTGACAACTTGCTCCACAGCTGGCCGGAGGTGATGGTCAGCAGCGAGTCGATGATGTGGCCGGTCAGCGAGATGTTCTTTTGCACCTCGAAAAACTTTTTCGCCTCGATGGTCGGCAGCGGGTTTTCCTGCGCATCGACGGTGCCGTTCTGCAGCGCGAGATACACCTCGGCAAACGCAATCGGCGTTGGGTTGGCGCCCAGCATGCGCATCATCCGGATGAAGATGTCAGATGCCGGCACCCTGAACTTCAATCCGTGCAGGTCAGCCGGCGTATGGATCGCATGCCGCGTGTTGTAAAAGCAGC
>JBBSRS010000551.1:0-2093 GCA_038242795.1 Burkholderiales bacterium | reverse complement strand
GGCCTTGCAGGCGCCCAGCGCGGCATCGTAGAGGTCGTGCGGGCTGGGACCGGTGTCGTCGCCGCCTTCGGCCTGGGTGATGTCGGCGACCAGTTGGTGGCTGCCGATATGCACCGTTTGCGCCAGCGTGGCGCTGGGGTCAAGCTGCAGTTCAATCGTCATGTGATTTCCTTTTGAAACATTGACAAGGACACGCGCGCATCAGCGGCTGAAACGGCTTGCCACGTCTGCCACGCGCTCGCCGAAACTGCGCGCGGTGTCCAGGTCGCCCGGCGCCATTTCACCGGCGCCCGCGTCCGAAGGTGAATGCGCGATCGCGCCGCTGTACGAACCCAGAAAATTCGGGTCGTTGCGCTGCGCCGCCTTGCTGTTGCTCGGCATGATGCCCTGGCTGACCCAGATGCCGCCGTGCTGCATGGCCAGCGTGAACAGGTAAGTCAGCGTGGCCGACTTGTCGCCGTTCAGCGCCGCACTGTTGGTGAAGCCGGCAAACAGCTTGTCTTTCCAGGATTCGGTGAACCAGGGCTTGGAAGACGCGTCGGCAAACTTCTTGAACTGCCAGCTGACGCTGCCCATGTAGGTCGGCGAGCCCATGATGATGGCGTCGGCGGCGGCCAGCGCCTCCCAGCCGCCTGCCGGCAGGTTGCCTTCGGCATCAATGGCAATCAGTTCGGCGCCGGCCCCTGACGCAACGGCTTGCGCCATGCGCTGGGTGTGGCCATAGCCGGAGTGGTAGATGACAACCACGACGGGCTCGCGGGAAGCGTTAGCGCCTGCCATCACGCACCCCGCCGGTTGCCGTCAACACTCCAGGCGCCAGCGCCCCAGGCGGCCACTGTCAACAGGCCGCCAACTATGGCGATGTTCTTGAAGAAAGACTGCTGCTGCGACATGGCCAGCTCGGCCGGCACCGCCCAGAAATTGTGAAAGATAAACGTGATGACCAACGTGAACAAGGCAATGCCCAGCGCTGCCCAGCGTGTCTGCCAGCCGATCAGCAGCAGCAGGCCCAGCCCCAGTTCGACCCCGACGGCGGCGGCGGCGGCAAGTTCCGGAAACGGCACGCCCTTGGAGGCGATGTAGCTGGCCGTGCCGGCAAAACCGCCAATCTTGCTGAAACCCGCAGGAATGAACAACAGCGCCAGCAGCACGCGGCCGATCAGCGAGAGTGGATTTTGAAGCGAAACGAACATGGGCAATCCTCGAAAAAAATTAAAGCAATGATGAATTAAAGAAAGCCGTCGGGCAAGCCGGCTGCGGCGCTAAAGCACTCTGGTTGTCACCACCACTGCTTTTTATCATTAAACAGGCCCGCATCGCAGGCTGCATAAACAGTGGCAGCTATTAATCAAGTAGCAAAATGTTGGTTTTCCACATTTCATGATGGCCAGTCGAACGGGTTTCGTGCTGGCGATGATCTGCCCGGCCTTTCAAGGCGCCAGGTCGAACACCAGCACCTCGGCATCCTGGCCTTTTGCCAGGCTCAAACGGTCTTCTGTCTCAAGCAGCGCGGCGTCGCCGCTGTGAAGCATTTGACCATTCACCTCCAGCTGGCCGCGAATCAGGTGCACATAAGCCTTGCGCTTCGGGTCGAGCGCCAGCACGACTGCTTCATCGCCGTCGAACAGGCCCGCATAAAGCCTGGCGTCGGCATGCATCTGCACCGACCCCTGCGCGCCATCGGGTGACGCCACCAGCCGCAGCGCGCCGCGCTTGTCACGTTCGGCAAAGGTTTTCTGCTCGTAGCCGGGCGCAATGCCGGTGACGTTGGGCTCGATCCAGATCTGCAGGAAGTGCGTGGTCTGGCCCTCGGCATGGTTGAACTCGCTGTGCTGCACGCCGGTGCCCGCGCTCATGCGCTGCACGTCGCCCGGCGGAATGCCCTTGACATTGCCCATGCTGTCCTTGTGCGCCAGCTCGCCACTCAGCACGTAGCTGATGATTTCCATGTTCTGGTGGCTGTGTGTGCCAAAACCCCGGCCGGCGGCAATCCGGTCTTCGTTGATGACCCGCAGGTTGCCAAAACCCATGTGCGCCGGGTCGTGGTAGCCCGCGAATGAGAAAGAATGAAAAGACTTGAGCCAGCCGTGGTC
>JBBSRS010000550.1:0-2094 GCA_038242795.1 Burkholderiales bacterium | reverse complement strand
GTGAGCTGCTACACCCGCGACGGCCATGTGGCGCGTGAATTCAGCCGCCGCATCCAGGTCGGCATGGTCGGCATCAACGTGCCGATTCCGGTGCCGATGGCCTGGCACGGCTTTGGCGGCTGGAAGAAAAGCCTGTTTGGCGACATGCACGCCTATGGCGAAGAGGGCGTGCGCTTTTACACCAAGCAAAAATCCATCATGCAGCGCTGGCCCGAAAGCATCGGCAAGGGCGCCGAGTTTGTGATGCCCACGGCGAAATAAAAATCATGAAGTTTTGAGGACGCTGCGTCGCCCTTAAAACTTCATGTCCCGTATCGCCTGCGCAACGGCCTGCGGCGCTTCCAGCGGCAGCAAGTGCCCGCAGCCTTCAAGCCGGTGCAGTTGGGCCTGTGGCAGCCGCGCCATGACTTCACGCTCGATCACGGCGGTTGGTATGTTGGTGTCCAGCGTGCCCGAAAGCACCTGAACCGGGACGGTGATCTGCGCCATGCCGTCTTCGACAGACTCGCAGCTGCCTGACGTCAACCACCACCGCCAGGCGGCCGGCGACGTGCGCAACTGGTCATCGACCACCTGCTGCACAAGTGCTGCCGGCAGTGGCTGGCCATTCCCTTTGCTTGCGGTTTCCCGTGCGGCTGCGCGGCTGGTCTGGCTGGCCAGCATTTTTGCGCGGTCTGAGGTTTTCATCGGCTCGGGTGTGAGTGGCGAAGGTGCCAGCAACACCAGATGCGTCAAACCCGGAGGCTGCCGCGCGGCCACCGTCATCGCAATTTTTCCACCCATCGACTGCCCGACCAGTCCAAAGCGCTCGATGCCCAGGGCACGCACCAAAGCCAGCACCTCGTCAGCCGCATCGTTCACGCCATAGGAATCGGGAACCGCATCGGACGCACCAAAGCCCCGTAAATCCGGCATGACGCAGCGCCAGCGGTCTGCCAGCAAGGCGGTCACCTGTGTCCAGGCGCTGCCAGACCCCCCGAAATAATGAAGAAACACCAGCGCCTGTGGACCATCGCCGCACTCGCTCACCTGCAAAAGGGTATCGCCAACGCGGTATTTCATGCCCTACACCTCGGTCTTGAGCACCGCCTGCCGGCCGGTGATCTGGAAAATATCGCCATGCGGCACGATGGCGATCTTGCCGAATGCCTCCAGCAACTGGCGATACGCCTCCGCCACCGGCCGGGGATTCCGGTCAAGGTCATAAAGCCCGCAGGCATTGACGTTGCCGCGCTTTTCCGCCAAGCCAATGTCCCAGTCAATCTGGTCGGTCAGGCTGTACCAGGTAAAACCCAGCACCGGCACGCCATCGGCACGCATGCGCAGCACATTGACCCATTGCTTCCACAGCCAGTTGGGTGCCAGATCGGGGTTGAAGTGGTTGGTTTCCGTGTGCATCAACGGCTTCTTGTAGCGGTCGTAGTACTGCCGGGTGATCTGGTACCAGCCCAGAACATCTTCGCAGGAGGCGGTCGAGCCGTCGGGCAGCAGCATAGTTTCGTTGCGGCCGTAATAGTCGTTGCCCATGACCTGGTAGCCCGGCGGTTCGCCATGCATGTTCCAGGCGTATTCCTCGCGCGTCATGCCGTTGTCGAGCAAATAGCACATCACGTTGGCATCCGGCGGATGCGCGTACAGCAGATCGAGCGCCAAAAAGCGCAACTGGTTGTCGCGGGCAATCAGGGGCGATTTTTCGGCGCTGACTTCGTGCAGGAATTCGGCCGTCTCGCTTTGCACGATCACGGCGTCAGGGCGCTGCCGGGCAATCTCGTGGCAGGCCAGCGTGTTGGCGGCCACCAAATGCTTCAGCGCCGTGACGAAGCCTTTGTCCGATTTCAGCTGCTCGTTCCACTTGCCTTCCTTGCCACTGAATTTGGCGCAGACATAAATCTCGTTGACCGGTGTGTAAAAACGCACCCAGGGGTAGCGCTTTGCCACAGCGCCTGCATAAACGGCAAAGCGCACCGGAAACTCGGGATTCTGGAAGTTGCCCAGCCAGTCGGGCAGGCCGAAATGCAGCAGGTCGAGAATCGGCGTGATGCCCAGGCGCTTGATCTCGTGCATGACCTCGTCGGCAAAGCTCCAGTCGTATTT
>JBBSRS010000549.1:0-2100 GCA_038242795.1 Burkholderiales bacterium | reverse complement strand
CGGCATTTTTATCGGATCTGGCAATGCATTGGGCGAGCCGGTTTCCATCACGCAGGCCGAAGCCCATGTGTTCGGCATCTGCCTGCTGAACGACTGGTCGGCCCGTGACCTGCAGGCCTGGGAATACCAGCCGCTCGGGCCTGTCCTGTCGAAGAACTTCGCCACCACGATTTCCCCGTGGATCGTGACGCTGGAAGCGCTGGCGCCTTACCGCACGGCCTTCGTGATGGAAACCGGCTCGCCCAATGCATTGCCAGACCCGATAAAAATACCGAGTTCGAGCTCGATGTCCAGCTTCTTGCTCGGGCCGAACACCGGCTGCGTGGCGCCGGGCGGCAGTGTCTGGCCGACCGGGCGGTGAAAGCTTTGCCCGGACACGCCAATGCTTGACGCCCGGCCGTGGTAGCCGATCGGCACCCATTTGTAGTTCGGCAGCAGCGGGTTGTCGGGGCGGAACAGCCGGCCGATGTTGGTGGCGTGGTGGATGGAGGTGTAGAAGTCGGTGTAGTCGCCGATGCGCGCCGGCACGCCGTAGTCGGCCTCGGATTGGGGCACCAGGCAGGCGGCCAGCACCGCCTCTTCAGCCGTGCCCTCTCGCAGGGCGCGCGACAGCGCCAGGCGCAGGGCATGCCAGGCGTCAGCGCCCAATGCCATCAGGTCGTTGAGCTTGTCCTGCGCGCCGGCCTGCAGCGCCATCGCCGCCTCGCCGCTGAACACGCCAGCCGCTGCCAGCGCTGCCAGGTCCAGGATCTGGTCGCCAATGGCCACGCCGCCGCGAAAGGCCTCAAACGTGCCCTGGCGGCGAAACACCGCGAACGGCAGGTTCTGGATCGGAAAGTCGGTGCCCGCCAAGTTGGCGGATGCGAGCCAGCTGCGCAGCGCCGGGTCGTGGGTTTCGTTGAGCAGCGTCAAGGTAGTCATGCTCATCATTGTCCGGCCATGCTGCCGTCATGCATCCAGCGCGCATGCTGGGGCGCTTTCTTGGTCACGGCCCATTCGTTGAGCATGTCCCACTTGGCCTCGTCGAGCATCTTGGCCATCTTCGGCGTGCCGGTGTTGGCACACAGCTCCAGCCGGTGGCCGCTCGGGTCAAAGAAATAGATCGACTTGAAAATGGTGTGGTCGGTTGGCCCCAGCACGTCGATGCCGTCGGCCTCCAGCCGGGCCTTGGCGTCCATCAGGGCGTCCATCGATTCAACCTGCAGCGCCAGGTGCTGCGTCCATTCAGGCGTATTGGGGTCGCGGCCCATCGGCGGCTGGGTCGGCAGCTCGAAAAAAGCCAGCACGTTGCCGTTGCCGGCATCGAGGAACACATGCATGTACGGGTCCGGTGCCTTGGTCGAGGGCACTTCGTTCTCGGCAATGGCCAGGATGAATTTCATGTCCAGGTACTTGCCGTACCACTCGACGGTTTGCTTGGCGTCCTTGCAGCGGTAGGCGACGTGGTGGATTTTCTGGATGTTCATGGTGACCTCAAAGTTGGGTTGTCGGGTAGGGACAGGCTTGCACAAACGTCACAGGTCGCGAAGCGCGGCCTGGACATGGGTTTCAAACAGCCGGGCATCGGCCAGTGCGTTGGCATTGAGCAAGGCCAGTTTTACCAAAAACAGTTCGGCCTTGCCAGGGCCGGCCTGGTCGATGGCGCTCGCCAGGGCGTCGTACACGGTTTCCAGGCCGGCAAGGGGCAGGGTGTTTTTGGGGACGGTCATGGAATTTTCCGGTTCACTGGGGCAGGGCGATGTTGAAGGCGGCTTGCAGTCGCGTGGCGTCCAGTGTCAGCCAGCGTGCGCAGACATGCTGGTCGGGCCGCAGCAGGTAGGCCGCGCCGCTGGCCTGTACGCCGTATCGCTGGCGAAAGTGTCCGTCGGTATCCGCCAGCGTCAGGTCGGCGCCGTCTACGGGCTGCGCGGCACCCACGGCGGTCACCCGCAATGGCACACCCCGGGCGCGGGTGGCCGCGATCACCTGCTGCAAGGACTCGGGCATCGCCGCCGCCTGGGTGAAGTACAGCAGGTCAAAGCCGCCGCCCAGGTGGTCGAGCAAAAAGTCGTCGGGTGCCAGGCGGATGTTTTGCGGCTGCGCACCGTGCGCCGGGCCGGT
>JBBSRS010000548.1:0-2110 GCA_038242795.1 Burkholderiales bacterium | reverse complement strand
AGCGATGTGGTCGAAGAAACCAATCTTCAGCGCCAGATCGTGCATGGCCAGTCTTCGCTGGGACGCTTGAAAAACGAAAGTGCCGAAGCTCGCTTGCGGGACATCAACCCGGACGTCCAGATCGAACGCCATGATGTGCGTCTGAATGTGGACAACGCACTGGAACTGATTGCCCAGTACGACGTGGTCATCGACGGTTCGGACAACTTTCCGACCCGTTACCTGGTCAACGATGCCTGCGTGAAGCTCGGCAAGCCCGATGTGTATGGCGGCGTGCTGCGTTTTGACGGACAGCTCAGCGTCTTCGATGCCCGCGTTGGCCCCTGCTACCGCTGCCTGTTTCCCGAGCCGCCGCCGCAGGAGTTCGCCCCCAATTGCTCCGAAGCGGGTGTGCTGGGCGTGTTGCCGGGCGTGATCGGGTCGCTGCAGGCCACCGAGGTGCTCAAGCTGCTGGGCGGCATTGGCTCGCCCATGATCGGCCGCATGCTGATTTACGACGGGCTCGATCTTTCCTTCACCACGGTCCAGATTGCCAAGGACCCGGATTGCCCGGTTTGCAGCCATGCGCCGCAAGACATCACACTTCGGGAAACCGTCATGGTTTGCGCAGCACCAGCGGGTCAGTCGATCTCGTCAAATGGCCTTCAGGCCAGGCTGCAGTCGGAGAATGACTTGGTGATCGTCGATGTGCGCAATCCGGCTGAATGGCTTCCAGGACGAATTCCGGGCGCCATTGGATGGCCCAAGCCGGAACTCGAACGCGCCCTTCAGGAGTCCGGCGCCGTGATGCTGCCCAAGGACCGGGACATTGTGCTGGTCTGCCAAAGCGGCATGCGCAGCAACAGCGTCATCAGATCGCTGGTTGCAGCAGGTTATGACCCGGTGCATTTGTACAACCTTGAAAAAGGCATGGATGCATGGCAGGGAGAGGTTCAGCCGGTTTGAAACGGTGGCGGCGTTTTTTGCGCCACCGCATGGGTTACTGAACAACCGTTTACATGCGGCGCAGCCAACAATGACTGGCAGCCGCAACGAATTTTTTGAAAGGATGGTTCTTCATGTCGATTGATGAAGCCCGCCCCAATGTCACCAGTGACGATCTGATCCGCCAGATCGCCGGTCTCGCACCGGCCGGTTCCCCCATTACCCCGGCTCTCAAAGAACAGCTTCTGGCGGCAACCGAAGCGCTGATGGCGCTTGCCACGGCCGATGGAAAGCTTGAGCAAAGCCCGATGACCCTGGCCATGGAACGCACGGTGGACCTGCACCGAGAGGCCGCCCAAAAACGGCTGACGGGGCAGCGCGTGCTGGTCACCGGCGGGGCCGGCTGCGTAGGCTCGCACCTGATTCCCTTGCTGTTCGAGCTGGGGGCGAAGGAAATCACCATTGCCGACATTGCCGTAGAAACCGGCAGCACTGCCCCGAATACAGCGGGTGCCGCCTCGTCCGCTGGACAACTGAAGAACTATCAGGTCGATGTGCGGGATGCGGCTGCGCTTGATGCCGTGTTTGCCGAGGTCAAGCCACATGTTGTGTTTCACCTGGCCAGCATCCGAGAGCCCGGCCGGGCCGAGGCCGTGATTCGAGAAGCCATTGAAACCAATGTGTTCGGTACGCGCAATGTGATCAACGCCTGCCTTAAGTACGGCGTCGAAGATGCGATTTATTCCTCTACCGGCAAGTGTTTTGCCTACGTGTCCGATCACGTCTACACCGGCAGCAAAAAAATGGCCGAGGCGCAGTGGGCCACGGCGGCACGCCGCAGCAGCTCGACGCGGTTTCGCTGCACGCGCTTCACCCATGTCATGGAAAACGGCGTGGTGACGCAAAACATCATGGACGGGATTGCCGACGGGCTGGTCGGCCTGCACGGCCCGGACCGCTATTTCAACATCCAGAACCTGCGGCAGGCGGGCCACCTGCTGGTCAATGCCCTGGCCCTTGCCGATCAGACGCCGGTCGATGGTTTTTGGTCAGCGGTCGATCTGGGCTGGCCTGTGAACACGCTGGAACTTGCCCTTTACCTGATCCAGCGCAGCGGCAAACCGGTGGCCGTGCATTTTCTGGGCGTTCCCAAGGGCTATGACGAAGTCTTCTTCCGGGGCCAGTT
>JBBSRS010000547.1:0-2117 GCA_038242795.1 Burkholderiales bacterium | reverse complement strand
AGCCTCTGGCGCAATGCTGGCATTCGTAAGCAGCTATATTTTCAATAGCAAAATTTCCTGCCAGCGACTTCTACGCCGCGAAAAACAGCCGCCAATCTTGGCGCGCCCGCTGCGATGTGTACGATGACGCCGAGCGCTCTAACATCGCATCCAAAGGAAAAACCCCATGGCATCCGGAAAAATTCTTGTCGCCCAGGGCGGCGGCCCGACAGCGGTGATCAACCAGTCGCTGGTCGGCGTGGCGCTGGAGGCGCGGCGTTTTGGCGAGGTGCAGCGCATCTACGGCGCGCGCCATGGCGTGCGCGGCATCGTCAATGAAGACTTCGTGGACCTGACGCAGGAAACCAGCCACAACCTCGAACTGGTCGCCAGCACGCCGTCGTCGGCGCTGGGCTCGACGCGCGACAAGCCCGACATGCGCTACTGCCAGGAAATCTTCAAGGTGCTGCAGGCCCACCAGATCGAGCACTTTTTCTACATTGGCGGCAACGACTCGTCGGACACGGTGCGCATCGTCAGCCTGGAAGCGCAAAAGGCCGGTTACCCGCTGCGCAGCATCCACATTCCCAAGACCATCGACAACGACCTGGTGGGCAACGACCACACGCCGGGTTTTCCGTCGGCGGCACGCTTTGTGGCACAGGCCTTTGCCGGCGCCAATCTCGACAACGCCGCCCTGACCGGCGTTTACGTGGGCGTGGTGATGGGCCGCCACGCCGGGTTCCTGACCGCCGCCTCGGCGTTGGGCAAGAAGTTTCCCGACGACGGTCCGCACCTGATCTACCTGCCCGAACGCACCTTCGTGCTGGAGAATTTCCTGGCCGACGTGAAGGAAACCTACGCCCGCTTCGGGCGCTGCGTGATCGCCGTGTCCGAAGGCATCCACGATGCGTCAGGCGCGCCGATTGCCAGCCTGCTGGCCAAGGACCTGGAGCATGACGACCACGGCAATGTGCAACTGTCGGGCAACGGCGCGCTGGCCGACCTGCTGTGCGAAGAAATCAAGGCCAAGCTCGGCATCAAGCGGGTGCGCGGCGACACCTTTGGCTACCTGCAGCGCTCGTTCATCGGCTGCGTGTCCGACGTGGACCAGCGCGAAGCCAGAGAAGTCGGCGAAAAGGCCGTGCAGTTCGCCATGTGGGGCACGCAGGACGGCTCGGTGGCCATCAAGCGCACCGGCTTTTATTCGGTCGATTACGAACTGCTTCCCCTTGAAACCGTGGCCGGCAAGACGCGGGTGATGGAGGATGAATTCATCAGCGCCAGCGGCACCGACGTGACCGATGCGTTCAGAATGTACCTGCGCCCGCTGCTGGGCTCGGGCATGCCCGACGCGTTCAGGCTGCGGCATCATCCGGTCGCCAAGGTGCTGAATCGCGGCCCTTGAAGCGGCGTCCTTGCGCGGCAACGCAGCCTGCAAGCTTGCCCCACCGACGCCATAATCCGGTGATGCGACTACTCCACACTATGCTCCGCGTTGGCAACCTTCAGCGCTCGATTGATTTTTACACCCAGGTTCTGGGCATGCAGCTGCTGCGCCGCTCCGAAAATCCGGACTATCAATACAGCCTGGCCTTTGTCGGCTACGAAGGCAATCCGGCGCAGGCTGAAATCGAGTTGACCTTCAACTGGGGCACCGAAAGCTACGAGATGGGCACGGCTTACGGCCACATCGCCCTGGGCGTTCCCGACGCGCATGCCGCCTGCGAAAAGATCAAGGCCGCCGGCGGCAACGTCACGCGGGAAGCCGGTCCGGTCAAGGGCGGCAGCACGGTGATTGCCTTTGTCACCGACCCGGACGGCTACAAGATCGAGCTGATCCAGCGCGTCGAGGGCGCCAGCGGCGGCGGCCTGCGCTGATTTGTGGGGCTGAGGCGACGGCAAATACCATTGCTATTGTTTAAATAGCTGTCAGCGCCCGTCCTGATTGCGCAAACAGCCTTTTTCATGCTTTATTGGCAACTACCAAGGTCGCTGTTCAGTTTAAAGCGCAATGGCATCAACTTCTGTCATCCCGGCCCCGGATCAAGTCCGGGGTTTCAGCACCCGGGAACCATGACTTCTCCCCAACGGGGTTATGGATTGCGTATTCCCGGATCAAGTCCGGGACAGGCTCT
>JBBSRS010000546.1:0-2119 GCA_038242795.1 Burkholderiales bacterium | reverse complement strand
TGTCGACGGTCTCAGAGGGCCGATGCTGAACGCCAGAATTCGGGCTGGCTGTAGTGGTGCTTCAAAAAATCAATCCACAGCCGAACCCGCAGCGGCAAATGCTTGGCGCCCGGAAACACGGCATAAATGCCATTGGGCGGCGCGGCAAAGTCTTCCAGCACCGCCACCAGCCGGCCCGCAGCAATTTCAGATTCGACTTCCCAGGTGCTGCGCCAGGCAATGCCGTAGCCGCCCAGGCACCAGTCATGCAGCACCTGCCCATCCGAGCAGTCGAGCGGGCCGCCAGGTTTGAGGTGGACCAGCTCGCCCGCCACATGAAAAGCCCAGCCGCGCGTTTGCGAGGCGTCGCTGGACAGCGTCAAACAGTCAAATTTCGCCAGCTCGCCGGGGTGTTTGGGCGTGCCGTGCCGCTGCAGGTACTGCGGCGTGGCCACGCACAGCCGGCGGTTGTCGGCCAGGCGCACGCTGACCAGCGATGAGTCGGGCATGTCGCCGACGCGCACCGCGCAGTCAAAGCCTTCGCCGGCCACATCGACCACCCGGTCGCTCAGGTTCAGCGTGATCGTCACGTCGGCATGGTGCGCGCGGAATTTCGCCACCAGCGGCGCGACATGACGCCGGCCAAAACCCGCCGGCGCGGTGATGCGCAGGTGGCCGCTGGCTTTCACGCCGCCGGCCGACACGCTGGCCTCGGCATTGGCCAGGTCAGCCAGCAGGCGCTGGCAATCCTCTAAAAACGCGCTGCCTTCGTGCGTCAGCGTGATGCGCCGCGTGGTGCGCACCAAGAGCTTGTCGCCGCGCCGCTCTTCCAGCGCATCGAGCCGCCGGCCCATGATGGCCGGCGCGACGCCTTCGGCCAGCGCCGCTGCGGTCAGACTGCCGCGCGCCACGACCGAGACAAAAGATTCGAGCTGCTTGAGTTTGGCCATAAGCGTTAATTATGCGGGGGTGGTGTTTTGAGTCCTGCGTTTCAGCAAATACCAAGCCGCTTCATAAAACCAGATTTGCTACAAATTAAATAGCTGCTTGCGCCCGTGTTGATTGCGCCACAGCCACTTTTCATCAAATTTTCTGCTGGTGGAGAGTGCAAGCGGTCTGCCGATGATGGTCACGGCTTCAGCCTGCGCCAGACGAGCCTATTTTTGGCCGGCATGCACCGCCGACACCGCCGCCCGCAACGCCAGCAAATAGCTGTCCGCGCCAAAGCCGCAAATCTGGCCACGGACAATTTCAGCGAATACCGACACATGGCGAAACGCCTCGCGCGCGTGGATGTTGGACATGTGCACTTCGATGATCGGGCAGGGCAGTATCGCCAGCGCATCGCGGATGCCGTAGCTGTAATGCGTCCACGCGCCGGCGTTGATCAGCACTGCATCGACGCCGTCGGTATACGCCTGGTGAATGCGCTCGCACAGCGCGCCTTCATGGTTGGTCTGGAAGGCTTCGACATCAGCGCCGAGTTCGCGGCCCAGCGCGCTGACGCGGGCATTGATTTCGTCCAGCGTCACGGTGCCGTACTGCGCCGGGTCGCGTTTGCCGAACATGTTGAGGTTGATGCCGTGCAGCATGAGGATTTTCATGAAGTTTCCTGGTGAGGTGATGCGCTAAGCCGGGGGGCGAACAAGGATAAGCGCAACGGCTTGCGGGCTGGCTGCCGAACGCGCCCGTCGAATTTTCAAATTGCCTTTATTAAAGTCACAGATAAATCGCATTTCAGGGGGTTAATCTTTGCGCAAGGATCAAATAAAGTCAGGTCATGGAAAAGCCCCGCCTTCCCAGCCGCCAGCCGCTGCGTGCCGTTCTGTTTGATGCCTACGGCACGCTGTTCGACGTGTACAGCGTCGGGCTGCTGGCCGAGCAACTGTTTCCCGGTCGCGGCCAGGCGCTTGGCATCATGTGGCGCGACAAGCAGATTGAATACACCCACCTGGTCAGCACCAGCAACCACGGCGCGCATTACCAGCCGTTCTGGGACGTGACCCGCGCCGCACTGCGCTATGCCTGCAAACGGCTTGGGCTGGACCTGCGCAGCGGCCCTGAGGAGCAGCTGATGAACCAGTACCGCTGCCTGACCGCCTTTCCTGAAAACCGCGAGGTGCTGCAGGCGCTGAAAAGC
>JBBSRS010000545.1:0-2126 GCA_038242795.1 Burkholderiales bacterium | reverse complement strand
CTCTGTAGGTGCGTCGATGAGGAGGGCGCGAAAGTCGTTGACATTGGTCAGCGTCGGGCCGGTGATGACCGAGTCCCCCAGCGCCTGGAAAAAGCCGTGGCCATCGTTGTTGGCCAGGCTGTCTTTGGGCCGCAGGCCCAGCGCCCAGGCGCGGTCCAGCGAATCGGGCGCCAGGCAAGCGCCGGCGATTTCTTCCTGGCCGTCAACGCCGTCGGTGTCGCCCGCCATTGCATGAATGCGCGGATGGCCGTTCAGGGCAATGCCGGTTGCCAGCAGCCATTCGACATTGCGCCCGCCCCGGCCGTTGCCACGCAGGGTGACGGTGGTTTCGCCGCCCGAAAGCAGCACGCAGGGCGCTTCAAACGGCTGGCTTCGACCCGCCACCTGCAGCGCCATGCCGGCCAGCACCTTGCCCACATCCCGGGCTTCGCCTTCCAGCGCATCGCCCAGGATATAGGCGGTGTAACCCGCACTTTCAGCGACAGCTGCAGCCGCTTCCAGCGCCATTTGGGGCGTGGCGATCATGCGCACTTCGGTGCCCGCCAGGCGCGGGTCGCCCGGCTTGATGGATTCGCCCCGGCCGCTTTGCAGGACGTCCATGACTTGGGCCGGCACGTCAATGTGGTAGCGGCGAATCACGGCCAGTGCCTCTTCACAGGTGGTGGGGTCGGCCACGGTCGGCCCCGAGGCAATGTCCATCGGGTCATCGCCGGGCACATCGGAAATCAGCAGCGTCAGCACCCGGGCCGGATGGCAGGCAGCGGCCAGCCGCCCGCCCTTGATGGCCGAGAGGTGGCGGCGTACGCAGTTCATCTCGCTGATGGTCGCGCCGGACTTCAGCAAAGCCCGGTTGAGGTCCTGCTTGTGTTGCAGGCTCAAGCCGGGCAACGGCAGCGGCAGCAGCGACGAGCCGCCACCGGAAATCAGGCACAGCACCAGGTCGTCGGCGGTCAGTCCCTGCACCAGTTGCAGCATGCGCTGGGCGGCGACCTCACCGGCGGCGTCGGGCACCGGGTGAGCGGCTTCGACGATCTCGATGCGTTCGCACGGTAAGGCATAACCGTAGCGCGTCACCACCAGACCGGACAGCGGCGCCGGCCAGTGGTCCTCGACGGCCCGGGCCATCGCCGCCGACGCCTTGCCGGCGCCAATCACGACCAGTCGGCCTTTTCCCAGGCTTTGCGGGTCCGGCAGATGGGCAGGAATGCAAAGCGCCGGCTGGGCCGAGGCAATGGCGGCGCCGAACATGCGGCGGAGCAGCGCCTGCTGGGGGGCAAAAGACACGTCGGGGGTTTGCATGGTGGTGGCGCGGGTCCGGTCAGTTCGCAACTTTTTTATTCGGCCTTCTGGCCAATCTCGAAGTTCGACATCTTCTCCAGTGCCTTGACCATGGCCGAATGGTCCCAGGCCTTGCCGCCATGGGCGACGCAGGAATTGAACAGCTCTTGCGCCATCGCCGTGTTCGGAAGCGCCACACCCAGCGCGCGGGCACTGGACAGCGCCAGGTTCAAGTCTTTCTGGTGCAGCTCGATGCGAAAGCCCGGATCAAACGTGCGCTTGACCATGCGGTCGCCATGCACTTCCAGAATTTTGGAGGAAGCGAATCCGCCCATCAGCGCCTGGCGCACGCGGGCCGGGTCGGCGCCGGCCTTGGCCGCAAACAGCAGCGCCTCGGCCACCGCCTCGATGTTCAGCGCGACGATGATCTGGTTGGCGACCTTGGCAGTCTGGCCGTCGCCGTTGCCGCCGACCAGCGTGATGTTCTTGCCCATCAGCTCGAACAAAGGCTTGATGCGCTCGAACGTCGCCTCCGGGCCGCCGACCATGATCGACAGCGTGGCGTTCTTGGCGCCGACTTCGCCGCCGGACACGGGTGCGTCCAGGTAGTCGCAACCCAGCGCATTGATTTTTTGCGCAAACGTCTTGGTGGCAATCGGCGAGATCGAGCTCATGTCCACCACCACTTTGCCGGCGGTCAGACCGGCAGCAATGCCTTTTTCAGAAAACAGTGCCGCCTCCACGTCAGGGGTGTCGGGCACCATCACGATGATGATGTCCGCCCGTTCGGCCACGCCGCGTGCGCTGATGCACTGGGTGGCGCTGCTGCTGGCGATGGCTTCCGGCAT
>JBBSRS010000544.1:0-2126 GCA_038242795.1 Burkholderiales bacterium | reverse complement strand
GTGCGCGTGCTGGGGGCTTCGGGCTACCGCGATGCCGGCCTGCAGGAAATCATTGCCAGCCAAGGCACCTATGAAATGATCGTCGAGCGCGGCGCCCAGGACATGCAGTCTGAATACGAACGTTTCCCGCGCCTGTTCCAGAATTTTGATTCGATTCCCGGCCTGACTTGGCCAACGCTGGTGTTCAAGGAAGAAATGACGCTGTGGATGGGCTCGCTCGAAGTCAAGATCATGCACCCGGGCGCTGGCCACACACGCGGCGACACGATCGTCTGGGTACCGTCCGAGCAGGTGCTGTTCTCGGGCGATCTGGTTGAGGCCGACGCCGCCTGCTACACCGGTGACGCCCAACTGGAGGAATGGCCCGCCACGCTCGATGTGCTGGCCGCGCTGGGCGCGCAAAAGCTGGTGCCCGGCCGTGGCCCGGCGCTGCTGACGCCCGAGCGCGTCACCGAAGGCCTGGACTACACCCGCGATTTCGTCACCACGCTGCTGGGCGCTGCCCGGGAAGCCGTCGCCCAGGGCATGAACCTGAACCAGGCCATGGCGCATGCGCGCCAGGCGATGGACCCGAAGTTCGGCCAGGTTTTCATCTACGAGCATTGCCTGCCGTTTGACGTGACGCGCGCGGTCGATGAGGCCAGCGGTATCAAGCATCCGCGCATCTGGACCGCCGAACGCGACCGCGAAATGTGGCACGGCCTGCAGGCTGCCAGCTGATTTTTGCACCCGCCTTGCGCTGTGTTGCGGATGCAGCGGGAACCATCATCAAAAGACAGGCCACCATGCTGAGCACCTACCAATACCCGAAATACGAGTATGTCCAGCCGCCCGAGCAAAAGAGCGGCGAAATCAGGCGCCATCCGGTGGTGGTGGTCGGTGCCGGGCCAGTCGGACTGGCGGCGGCGATTGACCTGGCGCAGTCGGGCGTGCCGGTGTTGTTGCTCGATGACGATGACACCGTGTCGCTTGGCTCGCGCGGCGTTTGCTATGCCAAGCGCACGCTGGAGGTGCTGGACCGGCTGGGCGTCGGCAATGCCTGCCTCGACAAGGGCGTCAGCTGGAACGTTGGCCGCACCTTTTTTGAGGGCCAGGAGGTCTACCATTTCGACCTGCTGCCGCAGCCCGACCACAAGCGCCCGGGCATGATCAACCTGCAGCAGTATTACCTTGAAGAGTTCGAAGTCAGGCGCGCCCGGGAACTGCCCAACCTGGAACTGCGCTTTCGCCACAAGGTGGTGGACGTTGCGCCCGATGGCCAGGGCGCCACCTTGCAGATCGAAACGCCCGACGGCACCTATACGCTGGAAACCGACTGGCTGGTGGTGGCCGATGGCGCCCGCAGCCCGATTCGCCGCATGATGAAGCTGGACATCGAGGGCAAGGTGTTCAAGGACCGCTTTCTGATTGCCGATGTGGTGATGAAGGCCGACTTTCCCCATGAACGCTGGTTCTGGTTCGACCCGCCTTTTCATCCTGGCCAGTCGGTGCTGCTGCACCGCCAGGCCGACCAGGTTTATCGCATCGATTTTCAGCTGGGCTGGCAGGCCGACCCGGAAGAAGAGAAAAAACCCGAAAACGTGATTCCACGCATCCAGGCCATGCTGGGCGATGACCGTCCGTTCGAGCTGGAATGGGTCAGCGTCTACACCTTCCAGTGCCGGCGCATGCACAAGTTGCGGCATGGGCGTGTGCTGTTTGTCGGCGATGCGGCGCACCAGGTGTCGCCGTTTGGCGCGCGCGGCGCCAATTCCGGCATTCAGGATGCCGACAACCTGGCCTGGAAGCTCAGGCTGGTGATGGCCGGCCAGGCACCCGAGGCGCTGCTTGACAGCTACTGCGAAGAGCGCGGCTTTGCCGCCGACGAAAACCTCATGAACTCGACGCGCTCGACCGACTTCATCACGCCCAAGAGCAAAACCTCGCTGATGTTCCGCAATGCCGTCCTGACGCTGGCGAAGGACCATGCCTTTGCCCGGGCGCTGGTCAATTCCGGCCGCCTGTCGGTGCCGGCCTGCCTGAGCGCGTCACGGCTGAACACGCCAGACAGCGATCCGTTTCAGGGCAGCATGCAGCCTGGCGCGGCGATGGACGATGCGCCGATGCAGGAAGATGGCCAGGCGTGC
>JBBSRS010000543.1:0-2130 GCA_038242795.1 Burkholderiales bacterium | reverse complement strand
GCTTCGTGTACCGCATGGTTCCAGGCCGCGACCTCGACCAGATGGCGGTAGCCGCCCATGGGGGGTTGCCAGGGGTTGGCCGGTCCGCTGAGGTTGCCCTGGTCGGTGACGCGCAGGCCGTGGCTTTCCAGCGTGAGCTGCATGCCGGCCACGCGCAAGGCTTCGGGCCCCATCGACGCGCCGCGCGTGCCCGCGCCGACATCGGTGGGCGCGCCTATCAGTCTGATGTTTTGTGTCATGGATTTGTCGATTCCTTGTGGTGGGCAATGTGTTGGATGGGCGACTTGCGGCTCAGTTCAGAAGCGGCTCGGCCACCGGCCGGGCAGGCGTTCCGGTGTCCAGCGGCGTGGATGCATTGGAAAGGGCTGGCCTGACGAGCTGGTAAAGGTCCTTCGGGTCGTCCAGCCGGGGAATCAGGGGCAGGGCCTTGCCTAATCCAAGCCATTGGGCCTGGTCGTAAAGATAGCGCAAGGCCGAGAAATCCTCAAGCGCAAAGCCGACCGAGTCAAACACCGTGACCTGCGCGGCGCTGTCACGGCCCGTCGCCTGGCCTGCCAGCACCCGCTGCAGTTCGGTGACGGCAAAGCCGGCCGGCATCTGCTGCAAATCGCCTTCCACGCGGGTTTGCGGCTCGTATTCCACGAACACCTTGGCGGCGGCCAGCACCTCGGGATGGATTTCGGTTTTGCCGGGGCAGTCGCCCCCCACGGCGTTCAGGTGCGTGCCGGGGCTGAGCATGCCGGCGGTGATGATCGCCGCCTGCGTCTTGTCGGCGGTGATGGTGGTCACGATGTCGGCGTCACGCACCGCCTCCAGGCTGCTGGCGCAAGCCCGCAGACGCAGACCGGCGGTGTCCTGATGGTCCTGCAGGTTGCGCATCAGTTTGGCGGTGGCGGCGGCATCGGTGTCGTAGAGGCGGATTTCCTCGATGCCGAGCAGATGGTGAAAGGCCAGCGCCTGGAACTCGCTTTGCGCGCCATTGCCGATCAGCGCCATCACACGGCTCTCGGACCGGGCCAGCACGCGCGCCGCCAGCACCGAGGTGGCGGCGGTGCGCAAGGCCGTCGCCAGCGTCAGTTCACTGAGCAGCATCGGCAGGCCGGTCGAAACATCGGCCAGCACGCCAAACGCCATGACGGTGGGCAGGCCCTGCGAGGTATTTTTCGGATGGCCGTTGACGTATTTGAAGCTGTAGTGGGCGCCATCGGCAATCGGCATGAGCTCGATCACGCCGTCCGGTGAATGGCTCGCCAGGCGGGCCGACTTGTCAAAACCACTCCAGCGCAAAAAATCCTGCCGGATATACGCTTCCAGGCCTTTCAGCGTAGCCGCCATGCCCTGGCTGCGCACCAGCCCGGCCACATCGGAAGGACTCAGGAAAAGGGTTTCCTGGCAGTGTGGGATGGAATGTTTCATGCGGCGCCTCGTACGTTCTGGTTTTAAAAAAGATGCATCCAGTGTGTTTGTCTTGCAAGGCAATGACAAGTGTCAGAAATGCTTGCACAGTGACAGTTTATTGGCGTTATGGCAGCTTAAAATACCAAAATGGATGAAACCGACCACCAGCTGATCTCCCTGTTGCGCCAGGATGCGCGCTTGTCCGTGGCGGCGCTGGCCATCCGGCTGGGCGTGTCGCGCGGCACCGTCACCAACCGGATTCGCAAGCTGGAAGACGACAACGTCATCGTCGGTTACACCGTGCGCCTGCGGCCCGATGTGCAACGCAATGAAATCAAGGCCTGGATGAGCATTGCCGTCGAGGGCAACCAGACGCGCACCGTGATTGCCAGCCTGCTGGGCGAGCCCGGCGTGGCCACATTGCACGACACCAACGGCCGCTGGGATTTGCTGGCCGAGCTGCGCGCCGAAAACCTGCAGGACCTGGCCAAAGTGCTCGAACGCATCCGCCTGCTCAAGGGCATCAGCAACACCGAAACCAGCATTCATCTGGAAACCTACCGGCTGTCGTAATTCACGGCCCTCGGCTGCTAGCTCCTAGAATCACTGCACTATGCAACTGGCCCCCGCCCAACTGTCCGACCACCTCAAGCGCGGCTTGAAAAGCCTCTACACCCTGCATGGCGACGAGCCCCTGCTGGTGCAGGAGTTTGCCGATGCGCTGCGCGCCGC
>JBBSRS010000542.1:0-2138 GCA_038242795.1 Burkholderiales bacterium | reverse complement strand
GGCATGACCCGTCTGCGCCAGAATCCCTTCACTTATTGGCAAGGAGCAAGCTGTGAAAATTGGAATCCTGGGCGCGGGCGCACTCGGTTGCGCCATGGGCGGTGTGCTGACCGAGGCCGGCCACGAGGTCTGGCTGATCAACCGCCATGCAGACCAGGTCGAGGCCATGACCCGCCGGGGTCTGATCCTGCGCACCGGCGGCGTGGACCGCACGGTCGCGGTGCGCGCGGCCACCACGGCCCAGCCGGTCGGCACGGTGGAGCTGGTGATCGTGCTGGTCAAGTCCTTCCACACCGCCGAGGCAATGCAGGCCGCCACATCATTGCTGGCGCCCGGCACCACGGTGCTGTCGCTGCAAAACGGCCTGGGCCATGAAGATGTGCTCGCCGGCATCGTTGGCCGCGAGCGGCTGCTGGCCGGCAAGACCTATGTGGGCGGCACACAACTGGCGCCCGGCCATGTGATTGCCGGCACGGTGAACAAACTCACACTGTTGGGCGAGCCGGACGGCGGCGTGTCGGAGCGGGTGCGGCGCATCGCCGCGCTGTTCAACCAGGCCGGGCTGGACACCACCGTCAGCGAGCACATCATGGACAGCATCTGGGACAAGCTGCTGGTCAACGTGGCAACAGGCGCGCTGAGCGCCATCAGCCGCCTGCCCTACGGCCTGCTGTACCAGTCGCCCGAGCTGCAGGCCTGCGCCGTGGCGGCTGTCGCCGAGGCGATGGCCGTGGCCCGGGCCAGCGGCATCACGCTGGGCATTGCCGAGCCGGTCGACGCCTGGCACATGGCCGGCGCCGGCCTGCCCTTCGAGTTCAAGCCGTCGATGCTGCAAAGCCTGGAAAAAGGCTCGGTCACCGAGATCGATTTCATCAACGGCGCGGTGGTGCGCCAAGGCGAAAAGCTCGGCGTGCCGACGCCGGTCAACCGGACGCTGGTGGCCTGCATCAAGGGCATCGAGCGCGGGCTGGCGGGCTGAGATGGCAACCAGCCGATTTTTGCTACCTAATGAATAACTGCATATGCAATACCAGCAAGCGCAGGAAGCACTTTTTATCCGCAGATTCTTAACGGCCAACGCTTCCGCTTTGATTGCTGCGTTTTCTGTTCTTGTTCTTTGGCTTTTGTGGATTCTTTTGTGGTTTGAGGGGTGAGCGCCTTCCCGGCGGGGGGTGACTTTCTTTTTTGCCAGAAAAGAAAGTTACCCCCGCCGGGCAGGCGCTCCACACCCAAAAACCCCAGAGAAGCCCGCAAAAGGGAACCCAGCCCCGCGCATCGCATCGCAAGGCAAGTAGTTACGCAGATTCAAGAAATAGCAGGCCTGCCGCCGCTGTTCCGCTTGTCCGGCTGCAACACCTCCCCGAGCGTGTAGCATTTGGCGCCAGCGACATCGACGCCAGGGTGCGGGACGGTGTGCTTTATCCGGAGCCCCAGGCATGACAGACCGCTACGCCGTGATCGGCAACCCCATTCACCAGAGCAAGTCGCCGCTGATCCACGGCCTGTTCGCGCAGGCCACCGGCCAGGACATGCACTACACCGCCATCGAAGGTGCGCTGGGCGGATTCGCCAGCGCCGTCGATGCGTTTCGTGCTGCCGGCGGGCTGGGCCTGAACATCACCACACCGTTCAAGCTCGACGCCTTTGCCTATGCGACCGGGCACTCGGCGCGCGCCGAACTGGCGGGCGCGGCCAACGCCCTGAAGTTTGACGGCGACCGGGTGCTGGCCGAGAACTTCGACGGCATCGGCCTGGTGCGCGACGTGGTGCACAACCTGAACACCCCGCTCAAGGGCAAGCGCGTGCTGATGCTCGGCGCGGGCGGCGCGGCGCGGGGCGCACTGCTGCCTTTTCTGGCGCAGCAACCTGCCGAACTGGTGATTGCCAACCGCAGCCTGGACAAGGCGCAGGAACTGGTGCGCATCGCCGTGGCGTCAGGCGCGGGTCCAGCGCACGGCTGCACCTATTTTGACTTGGCGGGACAGGGCTTTGACGTGGTGTTCAATGCCACCTCGGCCAGCCTGCTCGCCGAACTGCCGCCGGTGCCCACCAGCGTCTTCGCACCCGGCTGCCTGGCCTATGAACTGGCCTACGGCAAGGGACTGACGCCCTTCCTGCGCCTGGCGCAAAGCGCGGGT
>JBBSRS010000541.1:0-2140 GCA_038242795.1 Burkholderiales bacterium | reverse complement strand
GCGTGAAGCTGCTGGTGCCGGAAGCCGAGGGCGACCACAACATCAATTCCAGCGACAAGCTCTGGGGCGCGGTCAAGACGGTCATCATTGCCGACCTGGTCATGAGCGTGGACAACGTGCTGGCGATTGCCGGCGCGGCGCAGGGCGCCCACCAGGAGCACCAGCTGGCGCTGGTGATCTTTGGCCTGCTGGTGAGCATTCCCATCATCATCGGTGGCAGCCAGCTGGTGCTCAAGCTGATGGAACGCTTTCCGGTGGTCATCACCCTGGGCGCCATGCTGCTCGGCTGGATTGCCGGCCAGATGGCTTACACCGACCCGGCCCTCAAGCCTTACCTGCCCGAAGGCGCGTACTGGGGGTACGCCGTGGCCGCTGCCGGCGCGCTGCTGGTGCTGGTGCTGGGCAAGATGATCCAGGCCGGCCGAAAACCGGCCAACGCAGCTTGAATACTGCGCATTAATTCCTTGTCGCGTACTTTGGCGTCTGTTAACGTGCAGCCCAGACTGGCGGGACACGGCTGGTCCTTTCCAGGCAAAGCCGGTTGGATGCATGCATTCAACCGGGCAGGCCAACCCAACAGAAGTCATGCCCCGCAGCCCATGATGTATGAAATCTTCGCGCAAACCGACCAGGGCCGGGTGCGCAAAAACAATGAAGATGCCATGGCTTTCGACCCGGACACCGGCCTGTGCCTGCTGGCCGACGGCATGGGCGGCTACAACGCCGGCGAGGTGGCCAGCAGCATGGCGGTCGCCTTTCTCAACCAGGCGCTGACGGCGTGGCTGTCGCAGGCCGGCAACCGGGCTTCGGGCAAGGAACTGCGCCGCACCCTGGAAACCTGCGTGGGCCAGGCCAACCACTCGATTTTCAGCGCCGCCTGGAGCAACCCTAACTATGCAGGCATGGGCACGACGCTGGTGGCCGGTGTTTTTATCGAAAGCCGGCTGGTGCTTGGCCATATCGGCGACTCCCGCTGCTACCGGCTGCGCGGCGGGGTGCTGCAGCAAATCACCAAAGACCAGTCGCTGCTGCAAGAGCAGGTGGACGCCGGGCTGATGACCGCCGGGCAGGCCCTGATGTCGCCGCACCGCAACCTGATCACCCGCGCTTTGGGCGTCGAGGCGGCGGTGTCCGTCGAAATCAACGAACACCGGGTCGAGCCGGACGACCTGTACCTGATGTGCTCCGATGGCCTGTCGGACATGGTGCTGGACCCGGTCATCGAAGCGGTCCTGAATGTCCCTGGCACCTTGCGGCAAAAAGCAGCGGCGCTGATCCGCGTGGCCAACGACAGCGGCGGACGCGACAATATCTCGGTCCTGCTGGTGCAGACCGCACAAGAGGGGTCGCAACGCGGTTTGCTGTCCAGAATGCTGGGAAAATAGCGCCGTGACGACAAAATTCAAAACTCAGAGGAACCGGTAATGCCGAAAATGATTATTTCCCTGGACGGCACGGTCCTGAAAGAAGTCCCGTTGACGAAAGACCGCACGTCGCTGGGCCGCCGGCCCTACAACGACATCGTGATCGACAACATGGCCGTGAGCGGCGAGCATGCGGTGGTGCAGATGCTGGGCATCGAGGGCTACATCGAAGACCTCAACAGCACCAACGGCACCTATGTCAACGGCAAGACCGTCAAGAAGCAGCAACTGCACCACGGCGACACGGTGGAGATCGGCAAGTACAAGATCCAGTATGTCGACGAGGTCCAGTCCGGTGAAAGCATCCCCAACGGCGCCATCAAGGTGATGTCGGGCCCTGCGGCCGGTCGCGAAATGGCACTGGTCAAGGAGGTCACCACCCTGGGCAAAGCCGGCGTGGGTGTCGCCAGCATCACCCGGGGCGCCCGGGGCTTTGCGCTGGCCCATGTCGAAGGCGACACACCGCCCAAGGTGAACGGCACAGCGGTCGGCCGGGAAGCCGTGGTCCTCCGGGATGGTGATCAGCTGGAACTGGCCGGAACGCAGATGCAGTTCGTGCAGCGCTGAGGCGCGGGCCAGGGAGCTGCCTTGCGGCCGTGTGCCGCTTTCTCTTTCCCATGTGAAACGCCGCAAGTCCTGTTGACAACCGTGCCAGCCAGTGCTGGACGGTTGCGTTCAACTGAAGAATGTCCCATCAGGCAAAGCCTTGCTCTTTC
>JBBSRS010000540.1:0-2167 GCA_038242795.1 Burkholderiales bacterium | reverse complement strand
CCTGCTACATTTTCAGGGACGCTACACACCTGACCAGAAACGATTGACCGGAGCGGAAGTGCTGCTGCGCTGGCAGCATCCTCGCCTCGGCTTGCTGACACCCCGCCACTTCCTGCACATGGCAGAAGCCAGCGGACTGATTCTACCCATCGGCAAATGGGTGCTTCAGGCCGCCTGCCGCCAGAATGCGGACTGGCAGCGTCAGGGCTTGGCACCGGTTCCGCTGTCCGTCAATCTGACGGCGCGCCAGTTCTTTGACGTGCGCCTGGTGACGGACGTCGCTGACACCCTGACTGAAAGCGCCATGAACCCACGTCTGCTCGAACTGGAGATCAAGGAACAGTTGCTGATGCAGAATCCTCAGCAGGCACTGCAGATCATCGCTTCCCTGCAGGCCATGGGCGTGCAGGTGGCCTTAGACGACTTTGGCGCGAGTTATGCCCACCTGTTTTCCTTGAAGCGCTTTCCGCTGAGCCTATTAAAGATTGACCAATCGCTGATGCATCACCCCAGTTCAGCGACTCCCGCCAGCTTTCAGGGCGCTTCCTTACATGAAAAGACACTCTGGACGAAGTCGACAGATCATGCCGACATTACCTGGGGTGAAAGCCTGGTGGCTATGGCCAATGCCTCCGGCGCTACCGTCGTCGCCCAAGGGGTGGAAACCGACGATCAGGCCAGAAATATTTCGCGCTATCGTTTCGACGAAGTCCAGGGCTATCATTTTGATCACCCTGCTTCGGCACAGGCATTTGGTGTCCTGATTCATCAGGCTCAAAAAAAGTGGGCAAACGACCACGATGTTCTTTCGACTGAGCAAGAAAGCGCCTGATGTACTCTCTGCCCCCTTGGGTAGAGTGAAGTAGCCGTGCAATTCCTGAGGGGTAAAGGCGTATGGACAACACACTTTCCCCATCACTTCCGACTTCCCTGCCTTTCACCGCAAAAAGCAGGTGACACGTTCAGTGCTGTAAACCGGAAACATTCTTGGGCTATGCTCCGCAACCATCCTTAATGCGAATCATTTGCATTCATGATAGGATGGCCTCCGTAATCGTTTTCAGCCAGCCATAGTGGGCATCCTGCCCGCAACCGCGCCCCGTCTTCTGCAGGGTGCCACAGCCAGCCACAACAACCAGAACCTGCCGCATTGACTGACTCAGACGGGTCAGCTTGCAGCGCGCTTCTGTCTTCGGCCACTTTTTATTGATTTTTCGCCACTGCTATCTGTTAGCGCGGCTTTTTATGCATCTCTCTCAACCTAAACGGGCCAGCTGGCTCAAAACCCTGCATACCTGGCACTGGATCAGCTCGGCTTTGTGTCTGGTTGGGATGCTGCTATTTGCCATTACCGGGTTCACGCTGAACCACGCCGCCCAGATCGAGTCGCGCGCTGCAGTCAAGTTGCAAGAAGAACAATTTCCGCCCACTCTGTTGAGCCGTCTGGATCAGGCTGAAGCAGCACAGGGCAATCAACCACAAAGTGCAAGTCTCCATCCGCTGCCGTCTGAAGTCACAAATTGGCTCAACCAAACTTGGCAGGTGGCTGCGAACGCGCAAACCGCCGAATGGTCACCCGAAGAAATCTATCTATCTCTGCCCCGTCCCGGTGGCGACGCCTGGGTACGCATCGATCGTGACAGCGGCCAAGTGGAGTATGAACTGACTGATCGTGGCTGGATCGCTTACTTCAACGACCTGCACAAGGGTCGCCACAGTGGTCTGGTCTGGAGCTGGTTCCTCGACATTTTTGCTGCCGGTAGCCTGGTATTTTGCGTCACCGGTTTATTCATTCTGGCGCTGCATGCTGCACACCGGCCGCTGGTCTGGCCTGTGACTGCGCTCGGCCTGGTGATTCCGCTGCTGCTGGCGCTACTGTTCATTCACTGAGCCGCGCCGACTTTTTTCATCGACTCCATGACCCATTCGCCCATCTTCTCACGAAGGAAACGCATGCAATTCCGCTACACCCTGGCTGCCGGTGCCATGCTGGCCGCTCCGCTACACGCCGCCGACATCAAACTCCATCTCGAGATTCCCCGACTGGATGTGGCGGAATATCACCGCCCTTATGTGGCCATGTGGCTGGAAAAACCGGACCAGGCTTTCGTGGCCAACCTGGCGGTCTGGTACGACCTCAAGCTGAAAGACAAGGAAGGCAACAAGT
>JBBSRS010000539.1:0-2172 GCA_038242795.1 Burkholderiales bacterium | reverse complement strand
TCAGGCTTTTTTCAGCAAGCCATCGAGCCGATGGTCCCAACGGGTGTCGGGCAAAACACTCGCCATCGGGGAATCACCCAGGGCGAAGGTGCTGCGCAACACCTGCGCCAGCACGGCACGGTAATCATGGTGCGCCGGCAGATCGCGTCCTTCGTTCAGGTTTCCGGGGGCCAGCCCGCTCCATTCGCCGTGCCAACGGCCGCCGGCCACGCGGTTGCCAATCAGCCACAGCGCATTGCCAAAACCGTGGTCGGTGCCGCGCGTGCCGTTCTCGGCGCTGGTGCGGCCAAACTCGCTCATCACCACAATCACATCGCCGGGTTCTGCAAACACCTGCCGCAGCTGCGCGATGCCACGCGCCAAATTGCCGAGGTTGTTGGCCAGTTGCCCGGTGGCAGCGCCCTGGCTGGCATGGGTGTCCCAGCCGCCGGCCGATAAAAAACCCAGGCGCAACTTGCGGTCGTTGCGCATCAAGGTGCCCAGATGCTGCGCATCGAGCTGCAACCCGACCGGGTCAGGCGCGCCGTTGCTGGCGGCAACCATTTGCGCCGACCGCATCTGGAGGTTGGCGGGCGCACCGTCGCGGTCCATGCTGCGGTCTGGCATGCGCTGGGCCGGCGGCATCGCTATTTCACGGTTTGCGTCAGCCAGCCCTCTTTCGGAGGCCAGTTCTTGCGCACTTTGCATGCGGCTATTTGCCCCCTGCCGGAACGCCATGCTCAGACTGTCATTGCCGCCATACAGATCCAGCAAGGCCTGGCGCGTCTTGTCATTGGCCAGCACACCGGTTTTCTCGGCGGCCTGCCCGCGTGGAATCAGCCTGACGGCGGCCGGCCCGCCCAGAATGACCGGATTGGCTTCGCCGACACCAATGGCCACGGCGCTGCCATTGCCGGATGCATCAAGGGCATGCCCCGACCGACCTTCAAGTTCGGCCACGGTGTTGAGCCAGCCCGGCGCACTGCTGGTTTTGCCTGTCCGGGCAATTTCCATCTGGTACTGGGCATCAAAGTGCGAGCGGTTTGGTACCGGAAGGCCTGCCGCCGGCACAAAACCGAGCACACCCTGCTGCCACAAAGGCAGCAAGGGGCTGAGCGCGGGATGCAGGGCAAAGGTGTTGTCGATCCTGAGGGCTGTTTGCGCCGTGCCGTCAGGCGCGGCAATCGCAATGTTGGGCCGGGTGGCATGGTAGTCCGCATCGGCGTAAGGCACAAAAGCCGACAGGCCGTCGTAAGCGCCGCGCAGGAACACCACCACCAGCCGGCCGCCGCCTGCCACCAATCTGCTTCCCTTTGGTGCGGGCTGCGCCCACACCCGGGGCGAAACACTGGAAAGTCCCAGCGCGGACAGCGCACCCAGGCCGAGCAGGCTGCGGCGGCGCAGCAGGGCTTGTGGAGAAGCAATGGAGGTGTTCATGGTGGGGGCGTTCCTGGTTTATTTGCGCATGAAGTCGGGGCTGGCCAACATCAGGCCCGTGCGGATTTTTGCCGGCTCACGGGCAATACGCGCTTGCGTGGCAGGGCTCAAAAAAGCATTCAGGTACACCGGCTCGGGAATGCGTGCAGCCAGCCCCATGGCAAAGTCGGCGCGCCGTGTCAGCGCCTCGGGGGCCAGCCAGGTGGCGGCGTCGGTTTTATAACCGTCGGGGGTTGGCCAGCCATGCATCGGCTGGCCGGCCTGCGCCAGAAAGCCCAGGGTTTGCGCCACGTCGCGCCGGTCTTTCA
This sequence comes from Burkholderiales bacterium, assembly GCA_038242795.1. GTDB lineage: Bacteria > Pseudomonadota > Gammaproteobacteria > Burkholderiales > Burkholderiaceae_C > Polaromonas. The sequence continues at coordinate 448 of JBBSRS010000539.1, read as the reverse complement.
CGCCACCGCCGGCGGTCAGCGCCGAGCAGGCAAAGTCCATCGGGGTTTTGAACAGCGGGTTGTCTGCGGCCCAGAATTCAGGCGACGACACCAGGGTGCGCATCACCAAACGCATGTCGCCCTGGCTGGCCAGAAAGGTTTGGCGCAAGCGCGCGACCAGGGCGGCAGGCGGCTGGTCTGCCACAAAAAAAGTCGCCAGCCGTTCTGACACCCGCTGCGCCGTCGCCGGCTGGCGCGCCAGAAAGCGGATGGCGTCCTCGCCCTCCTGCTGGCCCTGATTGGTGTAACGCCGACCCAGAAATATCTTGTCGCCCTTCAACACGTTCAACCGTGTGGCGATGTTTTGTAGTTGCGCGGGGTTCGGAAAGGGGGTGTCCGTCGTCCCGAGCACGAACGCGCCCAGGCTGTTCGCGACCGCGCAAATACGTCGGCCGGCGAAGTTCTGGTT
>JBBSRS010000538.1:0-2176 GCA_038242795.1 Burkholderiales bacterium | reverse complement strand
GTCACGGCCGTCAGCAGCAAAAAGCACAGCATCCAGACCGGGTGCGCAATGCTGTAGGGCACAAACAGCCGCGCCGTCGCCAGAATCAACAGGCCCAGCAGCACCGACTTGCTGGCCGCCGCGCCCACATACCCCATCACCACCTCCATCGACGACACCGGCGCTGACAGCAGTTCGTAAATCGTGCCCGACCACTTCGGCATGTAAATGCCGAAGGCCGAGTTGGAGATGCTTTCGTTCAGCAGCGACAGCATCACCAGGCCGGGAATGATGAACGCGCCGTAGCTGATGCCGTCGATGTCGCCCATGCGCGAGCCGATGGCCGCGCCGAACACGACGAAATACAGCGACGTCGAGATCACCGGCGCGATGATCGACTGCGCCAGCGTGCGCAGGGTGCGCGCCATTTCAAACCGGTAGATCGCCCGGATGCCGTACCAGTTCATGCCAGTTCCTTGGTGTTGCTGTTGTTGCCGTTGTCGGCAGCTGGCGGCTTGCCCCCATGCACCAGGCTGACAAAAATGTCTTCCAGCGAACTCTCGCTCGACTGCAAATCCTTGAACTCAATGCCGAGTGCGGCGAGCTGCTTGAGCAACTCGCCTATGCCGGTTTCCTCTTGCTGGGTGTCGTAGGTGTAGACCAGCGTCTGGCCGTTTTCGGTCAATTCCAGCGGCAGACCGGCCAGTGCCCCGGGCAGGACGTGCAGCGGCGCGCGCAGTTGCAGCGTGAGCTGCTTCTTGCCGAGTTTGCGCATCAGCACCGCCTTGTCTTCCACCACGATCAGCTCGCCCTTGTTGATGACGCCGATGCGGTCGGCCATTTCCTCGGCTTCCTCGATGTAGTGCGTGGTCAGGATGATGGTGACGCCGCTGTCGCGCAGGGTGCGCACCATCTGCCACATGCCCTGGCGCAACTCGACATCGACGCCGGCGGTGGGTTCGTCGAGAAACAAAATCTGTGGCTCGTGCGACAGCGCCTTGGCAATCAGCACCCGGCGCTTCATGCCGCCCGACAGCGTCAGGATCTTGCTGTCCTTCTTGTCCCACAGCGACAGGTCGCGCAGCACCTTTTCAATGTGCGCCGGGTTCGCCGGCTTGCCAAACAGGCCCCGGCTGAAGCTGACGGTGGACCAGACGGTTTCAAACGAATCGGTCGACAGCTCCTGCGGCACCAGCCCGATCTTGGCGCGCGCCGCGCGGTAGTCGCGAACAATGTCGTGGCCGTCGGCGGTCACGCTGCCCGAACTCAGGTTGACGATGCCGCAGACGATGTTGATCAGCGTCGTCTTGCCGGCGCCGTTGGGGCCGAGCAGCGCAAAAATCTCGCCGCGCCGGATGTCCAGGTCCACCGACTTGAGAGCTTGATAGCCCGAGGCGTAGACCTTGCTCAGCTTTTGAATGGAAATAATCGTTTGCACAGGGGGTTCTTATAAAAAAGGCTGTTAGCGCAATAGCCACGGGCGCTGGCAGCTATTAAAAATGGAGCGTTGGCAGAACGCAGCGCGGCACTTGCCAGTGTGCCGCCGGGCGCATGGCAGTCGGCAAGGCTTTGCGGCACTGCGTGCGGCGGCAGGGTGTGCGAGTTTAGCGGTCGCCTGTTTTTGCACTTGTTTCCAATCGTGATGGCATGGCGGGGGGAGGGCGTTTGGCCATCGCCGGTGAACCCGTGACTTCCGTGTTAAACATCTGCGGTTTCACCTGCTGAGCGTCAAGGGCGCGGCGCTGCATCACACATGCCGATGCGCGCGCGCCCTGGCTTCTTCGCGCGGCAGGTGGGCTGCCCGCTCATGCAGCGCCTGCATGATGCGGCACTGCGGCCCGGTGCCGTCGCAGCGGGCGCGCAGGTCCTGCAGGTCCTGCTGCAGCGCCTGCAGTTCGGCCAGCCGCTCGCCGACATGCGCGATGTGGGCTTCGAGCGTGGCATTGGCCGCGACACAGTCGGCTTTTTCGGCCAGGTCCAGGTTCAGCAATGTGCGCACCTCGCCCAGCGACATGTCCATCGCCCGGCACAGCCGGATGAAACGCAGCTGGTGAATGTCGCCGTCCGAATAGCTGCGGTAGCTGTTGGCCGTGCGCACGCCGGGCGCCAGCAGGCCTTCCTTTTCATAAAAACGGATGTTGGCGGTGCTGACGCCGCTCAGCGCGGCGGCTTTCCCGATCAGGTGCAAGGGGTTTTC
>JBBSRS010000537.1:0-2178 GCA_038242795.1 Burkholderiales bacterium | reverse complement strand
CACCAACTGGTCGCCGACATCACCCAGGCCGAAGGCGGCGACGACACCGGTCCCAGCCCGCACGACCTCTACGATGCCGCGCTGGGCGCCTGCAAGGCCTTGACGGTGATGTGGTACGCCCGCAAGAAAGGCATTCCCGTCGATGACATCCAGACCCGGGTCGAGCGCGACGCGGCCGACGAGCGAAAAGGCATTTACCGTTTGACCACCACCCTGAAGGTGCAAGGCGCCCTGAGCGATGCACAACTCAGGGAACTCGAAGCCGTGGCCCAGAAGTGCCCGGTCCACAAACTCATGACCACGGTCACGACTGAAATCACCACCCGTATGGAGCGAATGTCATGAGTATCGACATCACATTGACCGGACAGGCCAAGGACCTGGGCGGCGGCTTTCTGGTCAGCCGCCTGTTGCCGGCAGCCAGTCGTACATCGGTGGGGCCGTTTGTGTTCTTCGACCATTTCGGACCGCTGGAGGTACAGGCCGGCGACAACCAGGATGTGCGACCGCATCCGCACATTGGTCTCGCCACCGTGACCTATCTGTTCGACGGCGCCATCCTGCACCGCGACAGCCTGGGCTCGGTCCAGCGCATCGAGCCCGGCGCCATCAACTGGATGACGGCAGGGCGCGGCATCGTGCATTCCGAAAGGGCGCCCGAAGACCTGAGGAACAAGGCTTATTTGCAGCATGGCCTGCAGCTCTGGGCCGCGTTGCCGCAGGCGCATGAAGAAACCGCGCCCGATTTCGTGCACACGCCTGCCAGCGACATTCCGGTCGTGGTGCTAGGTGCGGCCGAGGTGCGCGTGCTGATCGGCGAAGCATTCGGGCAGACGTCGCCGGTCAAGACGTTTTCAAAAACCGTTTACCTGGACATCAAACTCGGTGCCGGGGGCCATCTGGACCTGCCGCCGCTGGCCGACGAGTTGGCGCTGTATGGCGTGCAGGGCGATCTGGCGGTGGATGGCGACGCATTGCCGGCGCGCACCCTGGCCATTTTTGCGCCCGGTACGGCGACCCGCATCACGGCCACGGAACCCGCGCGCTTCATGGTGCTGGGCGGTGATGCGCTCGACGGACATCGCTTCATCTGGTGGAATTTTGTTTCCAGCCGCAAAGAGCGCATCGCGCAAGCCGGCAATGACTGGACAGCCCAGCGCATGGGCGAGGTCGCCGGTGAAACAGAATTCATTCCCCTGCCCGAGCGCAGGCTGTAGGGGCGGAACAGCGCCCAACCTTTCAAAAATTTTCAACCATTCCAAACGCGACCATGCCAACCATTCCTGAAATAGCCCCAACGCCCGCACAGCCCGAAATGCCACCGGTGACGCCCGCCACGCCGGAAATAAACCCTTCGCCTGCAGTGCCCGAAATGCCCGTCACGCCCGATCTCCCGGAAATGCCCTCAGCGCCGGAGTTGCCGGAAATACCGGCCACGCCTGAGACGCCTGCGATGCCCGAGACGCCCGGCATGCCGGAAATACGCGCGACTGGTTTTTAACCCTGAACGTTGCGCGCCAGCCGCACGCCGCTGAACTGCCATTGCGCATCCGGCGGAAAAAAATTGCGGTAGCTGGCGCGGACGTGGCTCTGCGGCGTGGCGCAGGAGCCGCCGCGCAGCACGAACTGGTTGCACATGAACTTGCCGTTGTATTCGCCGACCAGTCCCTCCCATGGCTGGTAGCCCGGGTAGGGGTTGTAGTTGGATTGCGTCCATTCCCACACATCGCCCAACATCTGGGCGGGTGAGTCGAGGCTGGCGTGCTGCTGCGGCAGCGGATGGTAAGCCCCGGTTTCGACAAAATTGCCCGGCTTTGCGCCTGAAGCGGGCAGGCGGCGCGCGGCCAGTTCCCATTCAAACTCGGTCGGCAGCCGCGCCCCGGCCCAGCGCGCCAGCGCATCGGCTTCAAAATAACTGAGGTGGCAGGCAGGCGTGTTGGGATCAACCTCCTGCAGCCCCTGCAGCGTGAAATGGCGGTAGTTGCCGGCATCGTCTTCCTGCCAGTACAGCGGAAGCTGATGCTGCCCGGCCTGCACCCAGTCCCATCCCATTGACAACCACAATTCCGGACGCCGGTAGCCGCCGTCCCCCATGAATTCGATCAACTCGCCGTTGGTGACCAGCCGGCTGGCCAGCTCGAACGGCGCCACATAGACCGGATGGCGCGGGGTTTCATT
>JBBSRS010000536.1:0-2180 GCA_038242795.1 Burkholderiales bacterium | reverse complement strand
AGTGCGGTGCATCTGCGCTTTGACATCAACGCCTCGTCGCTGCCGCCAGAGATCAAGGAGCGCTTGCTCGCCTTGAGCGACAGCCGGATCACCCAGGAAGGGGTGCTGGTGCTCAAGGCGCAACAGCACCGCACCCAGGAAATGAACCGCGCCGATGCGCTGGCGCGTCTGCAGCAGGTGATCGACGGCGTCTCCAACCCGCCCAAAACCCGGCGCGCCACCAAGCCCACCTACGGGTCCCGGCAGCGCCGGCTGGAAGGCAAGAGCCAGCGCTCGGCGACCAAGCAACTGCGTGGCAAGGTCAAGAAGGAATAGGGTGCGCCCTGCTGTTTATTTGAGCGCTGAAAGTGCTTGTACCGCAGGCGCTCAAGGCATATGCATTGTGCAAAAACGAGTTTTTTCGTCAGGCCTGTGATGACGCAGTCCATGAAGGGGCTCCAGCCGCCGTGTCCGCGAATGCGGAAATCCAGGGGTTCAACAGCCCCGAGCTTTTGGGTGAAGAAGGAATTTGGCGCTTTGTGCCACCACAGGTGGGCAAGGCATCCAGAAGGCTATGAAAGTCATCGTGCTATGTGACCATGATCAGTGCGCAACCGGCATCGTTGGGTGAATATCAATTGCTGGTTCGATCGCTTGCTGTGCAACGGAAAGTCCGAGGGTCTGACCCAGCGCTTGCTGCCTTTGTGTTGCATTTCCATGATTTGATGGATACAGAAATATCGGTACAAACCCTGGTATTGCGCCTTTTTTATTGATTTATGCCAATGAATGTATACAGTGCGTATCCATGAATGCCCGTGTTGCAACAGAAAGTCTTGGCGCCGAACTGCCCGAAGAGGGCGGATCGCAGGTGGTCAAGGCACAACTCAGGCTGCGCGAAATGGTTCTGGCGGGTGAACTGGCCGGTGGCGTGCGCATTGCCGAACTTTCCATTGTTGAGAAGCTGGGCGTGTCACGCACCCCCATCCGCGCCGCGCTGATGCGGCTGGAGCAGGAAGGCCTGCTGGAGGCATTGCCGAATGGCGGTTACGCGGTGCGCACTTTTTCCGAGGGCGATGTGTCGGATGCGATTGAACTGCGCGGCACCATCGAAGGCATGTCCGCGCGGCTGGCCGCCGAACGCGGCGTGGCGCCGGTGGTGCTGGCCGAAGCCCGTCAATGCCTTCGCCAGATCGATGACTTGCTGCTCGAAGTGGCGCTCAACGACGATGCCTTTTCGCGGTATGTGGTGCTCAATGAAAAATTTCATGGTCTGCTGGGCGAGTTGTCGGGCAGCCCTTTCATGGCGCGTGAACTGACGCGTGTCGCCGGCCTGCCGTTTGCCTCGGCTTCAGCCTTTGTCGTGGTGCAGGCCAACTCGCCCCAGGCGCGCGACATGCTGGTGGTGGCGCAGGACCAGCATGGCCAGGTGCTTGACGCGATTGAAAACCACGAAGGTTCGCGTGCCGAAGCCATCATGCGCGAACATTCCAAGCTGGCACAGCGCAACCTGCGTGAAGCGGTGCGCAACCCCCAGCACGACCGGATGCCCGGCGTAGGCCTGATCCGCAAACGCAGCAGAAACCTATAAACTTTTAAAACCCTTTTCCTCAATACCGGGCCACCGGCAACCACAAACCCTATTTTTTTGGAGACGCGCATGCAAAAACGACATTTTCTTCACGCCATCGCCCTGGCAACCCTGGCGGTAACCGCCAGCGGCGCCATGGCCCAGGACAACACCTTCAAGATCGGACTGGTGTTGCCGATGACCGGCCAGCAGGCCTCCACCGGCCGCCAGATCGAAGCCGCCGCCCGCCTGTACATGGCGCAGCATGGCGACACGGTTGCCGGCAAGAAGATAGAGCTGATCGTGAAGGACGACACCTCCTTGCCCGACGCCACGCGCCGCCTGGCGCAGGAGTTGGTGGTCAATGACAAGGTGAATGTGCTGGCCGGCTTTGGCATCACGCCGTCGGCGCTGGCCACCGCGCCGATTGCCACCCAGTCCAAGACGCCGATGGTGGTGATGGCGGCGGCCACGTCGAGCATCACGCAGGCCTCGCCCTACATCGTGCGCACCAGCTTCACCTTGCCCCAGGTGTCAGTGGCATTGGCCGACTGGGCACCGAAGAACGGCATCAAGAAAGTGGTCACGCTGGTGTCCGACTACGGGCCGGGCATTGACGCCGAAAAGTATT
>JBBSRS010000535.1:0-2184 GCA_038242795.1 Burkholderiales bacterium | reverse complement strand
GCACTCGCGGGTTTGGGTGGCGCACTGCAGTTGCCGCGCGAACCGGCGCACCTGCAGATGGACATGAACGTGATTGTCGAGACCTTCGTGGTGGTCGTCACCGGCGGGCTGGGCAGCATTGGCGGTGCGTTTGTCGCCGCGCTGCTGATCGGCCTGGTGCATGCCTTCGGCACCGCCTGGTTTCCGCAGGCGACGCTGGTGGTGGTGTTTTTGACGATGGCGGTGGTGCTGGTGTTCCGGCCGCAGGGGCTGATGGGCAAGCCGGCCGCGTCGCTCGAACACGGCGGCAACCGGGAGGCGGCGCAGAAGTTTCGGGGGCTTCGGCTGGGTCGCGGCTGGACATCGGGTGTGGTGCTGGCTTTTGTGTTGCTCGCTGCGCTGGCGTGGTCCGGCGGGCCCTACTGGCAGGCGCTGGCCGCCGACGGCTTGATCCTGATGATTTTTGGCATCAGCCTGCAGGCCATGATGGCGCTGGGCGGGCTGGTCAGCTTTGGCCATGCGGCCTTTTTTGCGCTCGGCGCCTATGGTGCGGCGCTGTCGCACAGCCTGTGGGGCGCCTCGCTTCCGGTCGCGCTGGCCGTGGGCTGCGGCGCTGCACTGGCCGTGGCCGCAGTGTTTGGCGCGGCGGTGGTGCGCAGCAGCGGCGTCTATCTGGCGATGCTGTCCCTGGCGCTGGCGCAGGTGGTCTGGGCCGGTGCGACGCAATGGGTGAGCCTGACGGGCGGCGACAACGGGCTGATCGGTTTGCGGCTGGTCAGTGACGACGGACGGCCAGTGTTTTATGTGCTGCTGGTGGCGCTGGCGCTGGTGGCCGTGTTCGCATTGCATTTCCTGGGTCGCTCGGTGATGGGCGGGGCGCTGCAGGCGGTGCGCGATGCGCCGCTGCGCGCTGCGGCCTCCGGCCTGTCGGTGGGCTGGCTCAAGTACCGGGTGTTTGTTGAAAGCGCGGTGCTGGCAGGCCTGGCCGGTGGTTTGTTTGCGGCGCACAAAGGCGCTGTTTTCCCTTCGCTGGCGGCCGTGTCCACCTCGGTCGATGCGCTGCTGGTGGTGTTGCTTGGCGGCGTGCACCAGCTCTGGGGGGCGGTGGTGGGCAGCGTGGTGCTGACCTACCTGGGCGCCGAACTGGGCCGTGAAGTGACCTACTGGCGCGGTCTGCTGGGCGTGTTCATCATGCTGATCATGGTGGCTTCGCCGTCCGGGTTGCTGGGCCTGCTGACGCGCGCGGGCCTCTGGCGTGTCAACAGGGGGACGCGCTGATGCTGCAGGTGCAAGGGCTGGTGAAGCATTTTGGCGGCATCCATGCGGTCGATGGCGTGAGTTTCGACGTGGCGGCGGGTGAATGCGTCGCCTTGATCGGCCCCAACGGCGCCGGAAAATCGACCTGCTTTGCCTGCATCGCCGGCCAGTACCCGCTGACGGGCGGCCGTATTTTGTGGAACGGTCAGGCGCTGGAAAAACTGGCACCGGCTGCGCGGCTGCGGCATGGCGTGGCGCGCACCTTTCAGGTGGCGCAGGTTTTTGAGGCGCTGACCGTGCTACAAAATGTGCAGCTGGCGGTGCAGGCCAGTGTTGGGCAAAAGGCCATTTCGGCCTTCAAGCGTCTGGACCGGCAGTCGGTCGAGACGGCCCAGGCGCTGTTGGACCAGACCGGTCTGCGAGATGCCGCCAGCGACGACGTGGCCAGCCTGGCCTACGGCGCCAAAAAGCGGCTTGAACTGGCCATGGCGCTGGCCGCCGCGCCCCGGCTGCTGCTGCTCGACGAACCGGCCGCCGGCCTGGCCGAAGCCGAACGCGCCAGCCTGATGCGACTGGTGAAACAGCTGGCCGCTCAAGGCATGGCCGTGCTGTACACCGAACACAACATGGACGCGGTGGCCAGCGTCGCGGACCGGGTGCTGGTGCTGATTGAAGGCCGGCTGGCCGCGCAGGGCTCGTTCGACGAGATTTCCCGCGATGCCGACGTGCGCCGGCTCTACCTGGGCGATGGCCTGGAGGATGCCGGTGGTGTTTCTGACGGCGCGGATGCCAATGGAGCGGCACATGCTTGAAATCGACAGGCTCAGCGCTTTCTACGGCCAGGCACAAGCCCTGTTCGAGGTGACGCTTCGCGTGTCAGCGGGCGAGATGGTCGTGCTGCAGGGGCTGAATGGTGCCGGCAAGTCGACGCTGCTGAAGGCGGTGATG
>JBBSRS010000534.1:0-2185 GCA_038242795.1 Burkholderiales bacterium | reverse complement strand
TGGATCAGACGCTGTTCGACGCGCAGCCGGCCATCGACCACGAAGCGGATTTCCGCCTCCAGCCGGCCCACCTCGGCGCTGGCTTCATACAGCCGGCCCTGCGCCTGGTTGACCTGGTCGCCCGCCGCATAGTGCGCCTGGCGGATGGTTTCCAGATCGGCCTCGACATGGCGCAAATCGGCCACGCGGCTTTCCAGGTCGTTGACCGACTTTTCGGCGTCCAGCCGGACACGGGTCTGGTCGGCTTCGCTCTCGGTGCGCTTCAAAAACCACAGCTGGTGCTGCTTCAGGGTGCCGGCGGCCTGCAGCGTGTTGTAGCGCAGGGCGACCTCGGCCTGCTTTTCGAGCCGCTCCAGGTTGGCATTGAGTTCGCGCAGGATGTCGTCGACGCGGGTCAGGTTCTCGCGCGTGTCGCTCAGGCGGTTGGCGGTTTCGCGGCGGCGTTCCTTGTATTTGGACACCCCGGCGGCTTCTTCGAGGAAAAGACGCAGTTCCTCGGGTTTGGATTCGATGATGCGGCTGATCGTGCCCTGGCCGATGATGGCGTAGGCGCGCGGCCCCAGCCCGGTGCCCAGGAACACGTCCTGCACGTCGCGGCGGCGCACCGGCTGGTTGTTGAGGTAGTAGCTCGACGTGCCGTCGCGGGTCAACACCCGCTTGACGGCGATTTCCTCGTACTGGCCCCACTGGCCGCCAGCGCGGTGGTCGGCATTGTCAAACACCAGCTCGACGCTGGCACGGCTGGCCGACTTGCGCGTGGTGGTGCCGCTGAAGATCACGTCCTGCATCGACTCGCCGCGCAGCTCGGACGCTTTGGATTCGCCCAGCACCCAGCGCACGGCGTCCATGATGTTGGACTTGCCGCAGCCGTTGGGCCCGACCACGCCCACCAGTTGCCCCGGCAGCTGGAAATGGGTCGGGTCGGCAAAGGACTTGAATCCGGCTAACTTGATCGAATTGAGACGCACGGCTGACCTGTGTTGTTGAGCCTGGGGCTAAACCGATGATGCTTTTGATGTCTGTGAACCGCAGCGCCACTGGCGGGCGGCACACGGTCTGTGATGTTACCCGAGCGGAAGGTTATTTTTAGAGTCGCAAATGCCGACACTGCCGCAAGCGGTGCGCCACATTCCACACCACACGACGCAGTCTTGTAACAGGCTTAATTTTTTAAGCCAAACAGGCCTGTTGCGCAGGACAGTTGTGCGCAAGCAGCTATTGAAGTCATAGTAAAAAGCATGCAGTCAACGGCTGAAAACGCTCGCCATTGCCCCGCGCCCGACCGCCCTGCTCGCCCACCTCCCAAAGGCGCATCTTCCAGAAAACCAAAGGCCGGGGCGCGGCGCTGACCGCAGCGCCGACAAATGAAATTAAAGCAGGTGGCCGGTGGATAATCGCCCCCCATGAATCCCCTGCTTTCCCGCCTTCAGCCTTACCCCTTCGAGCGGCTGCGCCAGTTGCATGCCGACATCACGCCCAACCCGGCCTACCAACCCATCAGCCTGGGCATCGGCGAGCCGCGCCATGCCACGCCGCAGCTCATCAAGGATGCGCTGACCGGCAGCCTGGCGGGCCTGGCCCGCTACCCCGGCACGCTGGGTGAACCCCAACTGCGCCAGACCATGAGCGACTGGCTGGCCCGGCGCTACGGCGGCCTGAAAGTGGACCCGGCGACGCAAATTTTGCCGGTCAACGGGTCGCGCGAGGCGCTGTTCGCGCTGGCGCAAACCGTGATCGACCCGGGCCGGCCGGGCGCGACGGTGATCAGCCCCAACCCGTTTTATCAAATCTACGAAGGCGCGGCGCTGCTGGCCGGCGCGCAGCCGTGGTTTGCGCCGAGCGAGGCGGCGCGTAACTTCGGCATCGACTGGGCGGCCGTGCCCCAAGCCGTGTGGGAAAAAACCCAGCTGCTGTTTGTCTGCTCGCCGGGCAACCCGACCGGCGCGGTGATGGGCCTGGACGAATGGAAACTGCTTTTTGAACTCAGCGACCGCTACGGCTTCGTGATTGCCTCGGACGAGTGCTACAGCGAGATCTATTTCCGGGACGAGCCGCCGTTGGGCGGGCTGGAGGCGGCCGCCCAACTCGGCCGGCATGACTTCAAGAACCTGATTTCGCTCACCAGCCTGTCCAAGCGCAGCAACGTGCCCGGCCTGCGCAGCGGTTTTGTCGCCGGCGACGCAGC
>JBBSRS010000533.1:0-2185 GCA_038242795.1 Burkholderiales bacterium | reverse complement strand
TCTTTGTATTTTGCGAGTGGCCTTTGGCGGGATCACCGGTTTAATTGCGCAACCTTTTAGCCAATCGAGAAAAGTATCAGCGTGATAGCCCTTGTCGGCCAACAGCGCCTTGGTAGCAATCCCTGGCATAAGGTTTATGGCTTGTGTAATGTCAGCCGCCTGTCTGCTAGTTTTGATGAAATGCACAGGCAAACCTAAAGCCTCTGTCGCTGTGTGAATCTTGCAACCAAAACCCCCACGAGAGCGGCCCAATGCCTGGGTAACTTCATCGCTTTTGCCGCCCCTGCAGCACAAGCGTGGGCGCGTATGACAGTGCTGTCAATGCAAACATTCTCCAAGTCAGCTTGGCCTGCGCAGCGCTTTAAAATTTATTCCCAGACGCCAAATCGACTCCAGCGGCCAAAGCGCTTGAAAATATTATTTCAGGGGCTTGGGAAGCAGAGCTTATCGACAGTTAAGCTAAGTTCCTATCGTGATTCAGAAAAACCGGTATTTCAAGCATTCCAAAATCAGCCAAGCCAAATTCCGTCAAGTAATGCGCTACTTCGCCATGGATTTAACCGCCACCGATTGTGCCGAACTCAGTGGCTTGTCAGTGCGCTCGGTCAATACCATTTACCTGCGCGTGCGCCGCCGCCTGGCTGAGTACTGCGAGCATGTTTCACCGCTGGGCGGGGAACTCGAGGCCGATGAGTCGTACTTCGGTCCTCGCCGGGTACGCGGGCTGCGAGGCCGGGGCGCGGGCGGCAAGACGGTAGTTTTTGGTCTGCTCAAGCGTGGCCAGAACGTGTACACCGAGATCGTGCCCAACGCCTCCAAAGCCGTCCTTCAAGCCATTATCCGGGGCAAGGCCGACATTGCCAGCGTGATTCACACGGACCGCTGGCGCGGCTATGACGGCCTGGTCGATGTGGGGTTTGACAAACATTTGCGCGTCAACCATGGCAACAATGAGTTTGCCCGGGGCAGTGTTCATGTCAACGGCATTGAGAGCTTCTGGAGCTACGCCAAGCGTCGTCTGGTGCAGTTCAATGGCGTGCCTCGGCACACGTTTTACCTGCATCTGAAGGAGACAGAGTACCGCTTCAATCACCGCCATCAAAGCCTCTATCATGCCCTGCTGGCCTTGCTCAGAAACAATCCACTTTAGTCGTCTCTGCTTCCTAAGCCCCTCAATAAATATCATATAAAAGCCCTTGAAAATCAGGCTGACCGCGTCAAAGGGTTCGGTCTTGACACAATCAGCCGATGAAAAATGACTTCAAGGGCAACAAGCAGGCACTGCCCCACAAGCCGTGCGCTGTCTGCGGCCGCACCATGACCTGGCGCAAGGCGTGGGCCAAAAACTGGGATCAGGTGCTTTACTGCTCGGACGCCTGCCGCGCCCGGAAAAAGCCCGGCGGCACAGCCGCATGACCGGCGAACACGCGACGGCAGCGGCAGTGCCTTCCGCACCGCCCGGTGGTCTGCGCCATCTGGTCATCGTGCTGGGCGATCAGCTCAACGAGCAGTCATCGGCTTTTGACGATTTCGATGCCGAACACGACGCCGTGTGGATGGCTGAGGTGGACGAGGAGTCCCCCCACGTCTGGTCGGCCCGGCAGCGCATTGCCCTGTTTTTAAGCGCCATGCGCCACTTTGCCGAAGCGTTGCGCGCGCGGGGCTGGACGGTTCACTACACCCGGCTGGACGACAGCGCCCATGGCGGTACGCTGGCGGCACAACTGCAAACCGACATCGACACGCTGGCGCCCCGGGCGCTGGTCATGGCCGCGCCCGGCGACTGGCGCGTGCTGCAGGCGATACGCGCTGCGGCAACAGCAGCGGGCAAGCCGCTTGACCTGCGCGATGACCGGCATTTCTTCAGCACCGTGCGCGACTTTGCCGCGCATGCCCAGGGCCGCAAACAATTGCGGCTGGAATACTGGTACCGCGCGCTGCGCACCCAAAACGGCATCCTGATGGAAGGCGGCAAGCCGGCGGGCGGGCAGTGGAATTTCGATGCCGACAACCGCCAGTCCTTCGGCGCGGCCGGGCCGGGCGCGCTGCCGCCGCGCAGCTTTTTCGCGCCCGACGCGATCACGCAAGACGTCATGGCGCTGGTCAACTCGCGTTTTTCCGGCCATCCCGGCACGCTGGACAGTTTTGGCTGGCCGGTCACCCGGGCGCAGGCGCTGCAGGCGCT
>JBBSRS010000532.1:0-2187 GCA_038242795.1 Burkholderiales bacterium | reverse complement strand
GCCGCATGCACGCAGTTCCGCGCCCAGCACGTAGCCGCAGGCGGTGGCGGCATTGGTGGCGGCGAGCTGGTCCTTGATCCACTGCGCGCCCAGGGCACGCATAGGCGGCAGGTGCGTCAGGCCGTCGGTGCGAAAGCGCTGCACCCGGCCACCTTCGTGGTCCACGCAGATCAGCAGGTCGTCGCGCAGGGCCTTGATCTCGGCGCACAGTTTGCCGAGTTGCTGGCGGTCTTTCCAGTTGCGGGCAAACAAAATGATGCCGCCGGTCAGCGGATGCCGGAGGCGGCGACGGTCGTCCTTGCTCAGTTTGAGGCCGGCGAGGTCGATGATGAGGGGGGCGTGCTGGGTCATGGAGATATTTTCAGAGTCACTATTAAATTTATAGCTGCTTGCGCACGACTGGCGTGCGCGATGGCTATTTTTTCTCTACAACGCAAAAACTTGCGGCGTAATCGGTTTCGTCGGTCACGGTGATGTGGGCCGTCAGTTCATGCGCGTCAAACCAGTCCTTGAGCGCACCATGCAACACGATCTCGGGCTTGCCGCTGCGCATCTTGGCGATTTCGCAATGCCGCCAGGTCATCGGCATGCGCATTCCCAGGCCGATCGCCTTGCTGAAGGCTTCCTTGGCGGAAAAGCGGGTGGCCAGGTAGCTGACGCCCCGGTCGGGCCAGCGGGCGCTGCGCTCTGTCCAGGTCGCCAGTTCGCCATCGCTCAGGATTCTCTGGGCAAAGCGTTCGCCGTGGCGCGCCAGACTGGCGCGGATGCGGCGGATGTCGCAGATGTCGGTGCCGATGCCGTAGATCATCAGGCCACGGCGGCGGGCGCAAACGCCTCGTTGATGCAGCGCAGGTAATCCTTCACCGTGGCCTCGTAACCGAGTTCCAGCGCATCGGCCACCAGCGCATGGCCGATGGAGACTTCGAGCACGTTGGGAACGGCGCGCAAGAAGTCAGCCAGGTTGTCACGGTTCAGGTCGTGTCCGGCGTTCACGCCCAGATTGATGGCGGCCGCCGCCCGCGCCGTCTGCGCAAAGTCATCCAAAGCCTTGTTTTTTTCCGGGCCGGACCAGTTGCTGGCATAGCTTTCGGTGTACAACTCGACCCGGTCGGCGCCGATGGCTTTGGCGGCGGCCATGGCCTGGGGAACCGGGTCCATGAACAGGCTGACCCGAACGCCGCGCGCATGGGCGTATTCGATGTGCGGCCGCAGACGTTCGGCATCCTGCGGAAAACTCCAGCCATGGTCGCTGGTGAACTGGTCTTCGCTGTCCGGCACGAAGGTGCACTGGTGCAGCGGCAGGCCCCGGGCCGACAGGTCGCGCACAAAATGCATCAGGTTTTGCAGCGGATTGCCTTCGATGTTGAACTCGCAATGCGGCCAGTCCTTCATCAGCGCGGCGATTTCATACACATCGTCGGCGCGTATATGGCGCTCGTCGGGCCGGGGATGCACCGTGATGCCGCTCGCGCCGGCCTTCAGGCATAACTCGGCGGCACGCAACACGCTGGGAATGTCCAGATGCCGGGTATTTCGAAGCAGCGCCACCTTGTTGACGTTGACCGACAGCAGAGTTTTCAGGGTGCCGGGCGGATGGGGCAGGTGCGAACGTTGGTCGGAGTGGAATAAGGCGATCATGGCGACATCAATCGAAATCAAACGTTAAAGGGCTTGCAGGTCCATCATCATCTGCCGGGTTTTCAAAACCCTGACGCCGCAATGGTAGTGCAGCAAGCCGCGCAGCTGGATTTTGAGTTCATTGGCGGCCGGCACGCAGGCCCGCAGCGTGTCGACAAACAGCGCCTTGTCGCCAAGGGACTGCTGCAGCGCCTGCCAGTGCTCGCCGCTCAAGCTCACGCGGTCATCGTCATGCGCGGGCCGCAGGCCGGCCTCGGCGACCAGCACATACCGCTGCGGCGCACCCAGGGGCGCCAGCGTCGCGGTTTCCATATCCAGCCGGGGCAGCAAACCAATGCCCTGCAGCAGGCGCAATTCGAAAGCACGCAGCGCCAGCTGAAGCGTGTCGGCATTCTGGCTGGCGAGCAGCTGGACCGTGGCGGCATAGGCGTCAAACAACAGCGGATGCGGGTCGTCCCGGGCCAGCAGGCGCATCAGCAATTCATTGAGGTAGTAGCCCGAGAGCAGCGCATCGCCGCTGGGCATGACATGGCCGCCCTGCCATTCGGC
>JBBSRS010000531.1:0-2187 GCA_038242795.1 Burkholderiales bacterium | reverse complement strand
GGGTGTGAAGTACGCCCACAAGATGGCGCCCTGGCCTTATGACCCGAAAAAGGCGCGTGAACTGCTGAAAGAGGCAGGTTATGCGAACGGTTTCGAGACTGTTTTATGGGGGGCGTACACCACCACTACTACCCAAAAGACCTTGCAATTCGTGCAGCAGCAGCTAGCGCAGGTGGGCATCAAGATCACCGTGCTGGCACTTGAGCCGGGCCAGCGAACCGACTGGGTTCAGGCAGCGCCAGACGCAAAAACCGCGAAAGTGCGCATGTACTACGCCGGCTGGTCAGCATCGACCGGTGAGGCCGACTGGGCGCTGCGCCCGCTACTGGCCACGGAAGCCTGGCCCCCCAAGCTGAACAACACGGCTTACTACAGCAATGAAAAGGTCGATGCCGACATTGCCAATGCACTGAAATCAGTAGACGAGGCGGAGAAAACCAAGCTTTATCGCGATGCTCAGGAGCAAATCATGAAGGACGCACCATGGGCGCCACTTGTAACTGAGCAATTGCTCTATGCCACAGCCAAGCGCCTCAAGGGAGTCTATGCAATGCCTGACGCCAACATTTATTCTGAGGAAATCGAGATCAAGTAAACCCCTTTTGGCAGGTCCTTAATGGGCACGCCGTTTTGTGTGCGTCAGCTGCAGCTGGCGCACGCTGCTGATTTTTTGCGATCCCTTTTTTCATGCTGAACTATTTCTTAAAACGGCTGATGGGCCTTACACCAACGCTGCTGATCGTGGCGATCCTGGTGTTCTTGTTTGTCCACATGCTGCCGGGCGACCCGGCGCGTCTGGCTGCCGGTCAGGATGCGGATCAGGCCACCGTGGAACTGGTACGCCAGGAACTCGGCCTGGACCGTCCCTTGCCCGAGCAGTTTGTCAACTATTTCAAGCATGTGGCGCAAGGCGACCTGGGCACTTCGCTGCGCACACGACGGCCGGTGTCCACCGAAATAGCGGAGCGTTTCATGCCGACCTTGTTGCTGACACTGACCAGCATGATCTGGGCGGTCATTTTTGGCATGGCGATTGGCATCAGTTCGGCCGTGTTTCGAAATCAGTGGCCTGACCGTCTGGGCATGACGATTGCTGTGTCCGGCATCTCATTCCCGGCCTTCGCACTTGGCATGCTGTTGATGCAGGTGTTTTCGGTGCAATTGGGCTGGTTCCCCACCGTGGGTGCCGACACCTGGAAGCACTACGTCTTGCCGTCGATTACGCTGGGGGCTGCTGTGGCAGCGGTGATGGCGCGCTTTACCCGGGCATCGTTTGTCGAAGTGATCCAGGAAGATTTTGTGCGCACCGCCCGCGCCAAGGGTTTGAAAGAACGCACGGTGATTTTCAAGCATTGCCTGCGCAATGCGCTGATTCCGGTTGTCACCATGATGGGTTTGCAGTTTGGCTTTTTGCTCGGCGGCTCGATCGTCGTCGAGGCAGTGTTTAACTGGCCCGGCCTGGGCCGATTGCTGGTCGATGCCGTGACCATGCGTGACTATCCGGTGATTCAGGCCTTGGTGCTGCTGTTCTCACTCGAATTTATTTTGATCAATCTGGTTGTCGATGTGCTCTATGGCTACATCAACCCCACCATTCGCTACAAGTGAGCCGGCCATGACGCAGACCTCTTCCCACCCTGCCGGTCTTGTTGCGGCGCCCAGTGCGACCGCAAGCCAGAGCGCGCCGGTACGCACGCCCTGGAGCGAGTTTTGGCGCAAGTTCAAAAAGCAGCATGTCGCCGTTGTCGCCTTGGTATTTGTCGCCGTCCTGGTGCTGGTGGCCACTTTGGCGCCCTGGATCTCGCCCTACGACGCGGAGAACTTTTTCGACTACGACAAGCTCAATGACGGGCCTTCCTGGGAGCACTGGCTGGGTGTGGATCCGCTGGGGCGCGATATCTTCAGCCGCATTCTGGTCGGCTCGCGCATTTCCCTGGCAGCCGGCTTTTCTTCAGTGGCCATTGGTGGGCTGATTGGCACGGCGCTGGGCTTGCTGGCCGGTTACTACGAGGGCTGGTGGGACCGCATCGTGATGCGCATCTCTGACGTGCTGTTCGCCTTTCCGGGCATCTTGCTGGCGCTGGGCGTGGTTGCCATTTTAGGCAGCAGCATGGTCAACGTGGTGATTGCCGTGGCAGTGTTCAGCGTGCCAGCCTTTGCCCGGCTGGTGCGCGGCAACACGCTGGT
>JBBSRS010000530.1:0-2190 GCA_038242795.1 Burkholderiales bacterium | reverse complement strand
TCGTCGCTGTCGGCTTTTTCAAGCAGCTCCAGCGTGCTTTCCAGCGTGTTCAACAGATAGGCGCGGCAATTGGCCATGTCCGGCACATCCAGCGTCCAGCGCGAGTCGTGCGGCACCTGGTCCGAATCCCACCAGCGGTCTGCGTTGGGCTCGATGGACGCCTGGCGGGCCTGCGCCGGGTCGCACCGCGTGCCCCGCGCCCGCTGCAGGTTGCGGCCAATCCAGCGTTCCTGAAACCAGGCCACATGGCCCAGTTCCCACAGCGGCGGGTTGAGCGTGGCGAGCAGCGGTACGGCAAATCCGGTTTTCTCCAGCGCGTTCTGGTACTGCCCAAAAAGGTGCAGCGTATGATTGCGCGCGTCCATCAGCGCAAGCGACAGGAGTTCCCGCCCCGCCTTGCGCATGAGGGGTGAATCGATCAACTCGGGTGATGTATTGGGTATGGAATCTAAAGCCAAAACAGTGGTCCTGGTAAGCCCGGCGATGGCCGAATCCAACAACGGCAACTGGCACACCGCGCACCGCTGGGCAAATTTCTTGTCGAATCATTGTGACATTGCGCTGTTGCCGAATTGGCCGTCGCCGTCGTTGCAGCGCACACCGGAGGCGATGGTGGCATTGCACGCGCGTCGTTCGGCGGCTTCCATCCGGACCTGGGCCGAAGCCTGGCCCGGCAAACCGCTGATTGTGGTGCTGACCGGCACCGACCTGTACCGCGACATCCAGAATGATGCTGAAGCGCAGCAGTCGCTGGCGCTGGCCACGCATCTGGTGGTGCTGCAGGACGCCGGACTGGCGGCGCTGCCCGAAACATTTCGCGGCAAGACACGGGTGATTTATCAGTCAGCCCCGGCGTTGAAACCCGCCGACAAGTCCACGCGCCGCTTTGGCGCGCTCATGGTCGGCCACTTGCGGGACGAAAAAGACCCGCTGACCTTCATGCGGGCTGCAACGCGCGACTTTGACGCAGGCATTCATTTTGAGCAAATCGGCATGGCGCTGGAACCGCGTTTCGCCCAATCGGCCCGCGCGACCGAACAACACACCGCGCGCTACCGCTGGCTTGGCGGTTTGAGCCGCGCGGCTACCCGCCAGCGCATCAAGCGGGCGCATGTTCTGGTGAACTGCTCGCTGATGGAAGGCGGCGCACAGGTCATTCTGGAGGCCGTGCAGTCGGGCACGCCGGTGCTGGCGTCGCGCATCAGCGGCAACATCGGCATGCTGGGCGAAACCTATGCGGGCTACTTTTCACCCGGCGATGACGCGCAACTGGCGGCACTGGTGCGGCGCTGCGCGGCGGAACCGGATTTTCTGGCGCTGCTGCAAAGCCAGTGCAACGCGCAGGCCGGCCTGTTTTCACCGCATGAAGAAAAGCGCCTTGTCATAAACTTGCTGGCTTCTGCGCTGGGCGGTCCTGACAGCCTGCACGACCGGCCTTTCCTGTCTTTTTTGCCTTTGAAAGCATCCTGATGACAATTCCTGACACCCCAAAAATTCCCGCCACGCCCCGCCTGACCAGCCTGTCGCACGGCGGCGGCTGCGGCTGCAAGATTGCGCCTGGCGTGCTGAGCGAAATCCTGAAAAATTCCAGCAATATGCCGGGCCTGAACCTGCCGCCCGAACTGCTGGTGGGCATTGAAACCGCCGACGATGCAGCGGTTTACAAGCTCAACGACGAGCAGGCGCTGATTGCCACCACCGACTTCTTCATGCCCATCGTCGACGACCCGTATGACTTTGGCCGCATTGCTGCGACCAACGCCATCAGCGACGTGTACGCGATGGGCGGCACGCCGATCATGGCGCTGGGCATTGTCGGTATGCCGATCAACGTGCTGCCGCTGGAAACCATCGGCGCGATCTTGCGCGGCGGCCAAGACGTCTGCCGCGATGCCGGCATTCCGATTGCAGGCGGCCACACGATTGACTCGGTCGAGCCGATTTACGGTCTGGTGGTGATGGGACTGATCCATCCTTCGCGCGTCAAGAAAAATTCCGGCGCGCAACTGGGCGACGTGCTGATCCTCGGCAAGCCGCTGGGCGTCGGCATTTTGTCGGCGGCGCTGAAAAAAGAAGCGCTGAGCGCCGAAGGCTACGCGCAGATGGTTGCCGTCACCACGCAGCTGAACAAGCCGGGCATTGAATTGTCAAAAATGGACGCGGTGCATGCCCTGACCGACGTGACCGGCT
>JBBSRS010000529.1:0-2205 GCA_038242795.1 Burkholderiales bacterium | reverse complement strand
TAAAGTTGCGTCATGCAGTTCATCACCCATCTTCCCGGCAGCCGTGCGCTGGTCCTTGACTCGCCGCACAGCGGTGTGATCTATCCCCCAGACTTCCTGTACACCTGCGAAACGTCGATTTTGCGCAAGGCCGAAGACACGCATGTTGAAAAGCTCTACGACTTTGCGCCAGGCCTGGGCGCACACTGGATCGAGGCGCAGTTCCCGCGAAGCTACCTGGATGCCAACCGCAACACCACAGAACTGGATGTTTCGTTGCTGGACGGGCCATGGCCCGATCCGGTTGCCACCGATCCGGTCGTGCTGTCCAAGGTGCGGTTGGGCAAGGGTCTGATCTGGCGCACAACGGATGACGGGTTGCCGATCTACGAGCGCAGCCTGTCGGTGGAGGAGGTGAAGCATCGCATAGAAAATTGCTGGAAGCCGTACCATGCGGCCGTGGCCGATGCGATCGATGCGGCGCATGCCGCGCACGGGTTCAGCCTTCATGTCAATTGCCATTCGATGCCAGCCATCGCCTCCAGCCACGCAACCAACTTTCCAGGCGAAAAGCACGCCGACTTTGTGGTTGGCGACCGCGACGGCAGCACTGCCAGCCCGGCCTTGTCCCAACGGATTAGTGCGCACCTGACGGCGCTGGGCTACCGCGTGGCCTACAACCATCCCTACAAAGGCGTGGAACTGGTTCGGCGCCACAGCGATCCGGCGGCGCAACGGCACAGCATCCAGCTGGAAATCAACCGCAAGCTTTACATGAACGAGGACACGCTGGAATTGACCGCCGGTTTTGACACCCTGAAGGCAGATTTGCAGTCATTGGTCGAGATGCTGCTGAAGACCGACCCCCGGTTGCTGTGACCTTGACATGCTTTCTGCAATGTCTGGCTTTTCCCATGCAGGAGTCGCCTTTCAGATTCCGGGATGACCGCCGATGATCACCTTTTTCAATGACAGCCATCAAGCGCATGCCCCGGAATTCGAGTTTTTCCGGGGCGAGCGCGTGGCCTGCTTTGAAACCCCGGCCCGCGCCGACTACGTCAAGGCCCGGCTGACCGAGCGCGGCCATGACCTGCAGCGCGCGCAGGTCGACAGCCGCGCCGTGCTGGACACGGTGCATGCGCCGCGCTACCTTGATTTTCTGGAGCATGCCTGGCGTGACTGGCTTGCGCTGGAACCTGGCAATGCGCGCCGCCAGCCTTTTCCGTCCATCTGGCCGGTTCGCAGCTTGCGCAGCGACATCGAACCGACCAACTTTATCGCCCGGCTGGGCCTGTATTCCATGGACAACGGCTCGCCGTTGTCGGCGGGCACCTGGCAGGCGGCCAAAGCCGGCGCTGATGCAGCGGCCAGCGCAGCCGCCTTGGTGGCTGTCGGCCAAGGCGGCGTGCGCGCGGCCTTTTGCTGCAGCCGGCCACCCGGGCACCATGCGGGCGCTGACTTCATGGGCGGTTACTGTTTCCTGAACAACGCAGCGGTGGCGGCGCAGTCGATGCGCGACGCTGGCGCTGATCGCGTGGCGATTCTGGATGTGGACTACCACCACGGCAACGGCACGCAAAGTATTTTTTACGGGCGCTCCGATGTACTGTGCGTCAGCCTGCATGGCGACCCGCTGACCGAATACCCGTTTTTTCTGGGCCATGCCGACGAAACCGGACACGGGGAGGGCGAAGGCTACAACCTGAACCTGCCCCTGCCTGCCGGCTGTGCTGCATCGCGCTGGTTCGAGGCGCTTGATCAGGCGTGCCAGCGCATTGAACGGTACCGCGCCGATGCGCTGGTGGTGGCGCTGGGGCTGGATACTTTCGCAGAAGATCCGATTTCGAAATTCGCGCTCCAGTCAGGCGATTTCAGCCGGCTGGGCCAGCGACTGGGCGCGATGGGCCTGCCCACGGTCTTTGTGCTGGAGGGCGGTTATGCGGCGGCCGCGCTGGGGACCAATGCGGTCAGTGTGATTGAAGGTTTTGAGGAAGCTTGATGGAACAAATCGAATGTGTGGTGATTGGTGCGGGCGTGGTGGGGCTGGCCATTGCGCGGGCTTTGGCCTTGCAGGGCCGCGAGGTGATGGTGCTGGAAGCGGCTGACGCCATCGGCACCGGCACGAGTTCGCGCAACAGCGAGGTCATTCATGCGGGCATTTATTACCCGCAAGGCTCGCTCAAGGCCACGCTCTGCGTGCAGGGCCGGGCCATGCTGTACGACTAC
>JBBSRS010000528.1:0-2240 GCA_038242795.1 Burkholderiales bacterium | reverse complement strand
GTCGCCATGCGGTTCACGTCCGACTGGGCCAGTTCCGTCGGCCGCATCGGCGCCACCAGCGTCTCGCCTCGTTCAATGGACGCCGGACCCGCGCAGCCCGACAGCGCCAGCATCAGCACGGCCGGCAGCAAGCTCATCACACGGGCAGCGCGGCACGGCGCGCCCTGGCACGCCCGGTCAGCCGGGTTCAGGGCGAAGGCCTTTCAGGCTGCGCCCGGGGATGGAGCAGGCCGCTGGACAGCAGCACCCGGTGGTCTATCTTGATGCAGTGGTCCTGCACCACCAGCAGGCCGGCGGCCTCTGCCGTGGCGGCGGCCTCGGCATTCGCCACGCCGAGCTGCATCCACACCGCGCGGGCGCCAATGGCGATGGCCTCATCGACGATGGGCGGAATGTCTTCGCTGTTGCGAAAGCAGTTCACCAGGTCGATTTTTTCGTGCTTTGCGGCTTCCTGCAGCGTGGCATAGGCCTTTTCGCCCAGCACTTCGGTGGCGTTCGGGTTGATCGGAATGATGCGGTAGCCGGCGGCCAGCATGTAGCGCGACACGTCATAACTGGCCCGGTGCGGCTTGGGTGACAGGCCGACAACGGCAATGGTGTGGCAGTCGTTGAGGATGCCGGCAATGCGTTGCGGGGCGGCAGGGGATTTCATGGTGGGGCTCCTGATGGCTGCTGGGGCGAACGGGGCTTTCGAACGGGGCTGGTCAGGGATGAATTGGTCACAGCCTGGCCAGCTCGGCCCGGACATCGCTTACCGACAAGATTTCGGACAATACCACCGGCGCGCGGCCGGGCTTGTAAAACACGTAAACCGGCACGCCGCTGCGGCCCAGTTCGGCCAGCGCAGCGGTCACGGCCGGGTCGCGGCGCGTCCAGTCGGCGCGCAGCAGGGCGACGTTCCTGGCGTCCATGTCGGCCAGCACCTCGGCATTGGCCAGCGTGGTCTTCTTGTTGTACTGGCAGGTGACACACCAGGCGGCGGTGAAATCGACAAACACGCTCTGGCCCTGCGCCGTCAGCTGCTCGACGCGGCCGGGTTGCCAGTCCTGCCAGCGCGCCGAGGCGCCAGCCAAAGGCGTATCGACCGGCTTGACGATGTTGGGGCCGATGGCCCACAGGCCGGCCGCGACCAGCGCGACTGAAAACGCAGTGATGGCGCGCCGCGCCGTGCCGCGCAGGCTGAACGACCAGACCGCCAGCGCCATCAGCACCAGCAAGGCCAGCAGCGCGCCCGCGCCGTCGATGCCGCTTTGCTGGCCCAGCACCCAGACCAGCCAGGCCACGGTGGCAAACATCGGAAACGCCATCAACTGCTTGAACGTCACCATCCACGCGCCGGGGCGGGGCAGCACGCGCGCCACGGCCGGCACCGCGCTGGCCGCCAGGTACGGCAGCGCCATGCCGATGCCAATCGCGCCAAACACCGCCAGCGCCTGCACCGCCGGCAGGCCGACGGCATAACCCAGCGACGCGCCCATGAACGGTGCGGTGCACGGCGAGGCAATCGCCGTGGCCATCACGCCCGACAAAAAGGAATTCACGCCGGGATTTTTGGCCTGCAGGTTGACGACGCGGCTGGGCAGGATGCTGCCAAAGTCAAACACGCCCGCCAGGTTCAGCCCCAGCAGTGTGAACAGCGCCGCCAGGCCGGCCACCACCGCCGGGCTTTGCAGCTGAAACCCCCAGCCCAGTTGCTCGCCCGCCGCCCGCAGACCCAGCAGCAGCGCGCCCAGCGCCAGAAACGACAGCACCACGCCGGCGGTGTAGGCCAGGCCGCCGCTCAGGCGCCGGGCCTGGTTTTTTTCGTTCACGAAGCCGACCACCTTGATGGCCAGCACCGGAAACACGCAGGGCATCAGGTTGAGGATCAACCCGCCCAGCAGTGCCCCCAGCAAGGCCACCAGCAGGCCCGTCGACGCCTTGGATGAAGTGCCTGGCGCCGCCGCCGGGCCTGCCGCATTGGCCTTGAGCGCCGCCTGCAAGGCCGGCGACAACCCCACCGGCGCCGCCACCGCAGGCCATTCGCCGGTCACCGGTGCCTCGATGCGGTAAGCCGCGTCGTTGTAGGCCACCACCAGCGGCATGTTCAGCGGGCTTTCGGTGCGCTGGCCCGAGATCGGCAGTTGCGCCGTCCAGAGCGCGCCCTGCCACGCCTGTTCCCAGGCACCGGCCGGCTCGATCACATTGGCGGTTTCCGGAAACAGCGCCAGCGTCTGGCCCTGCAGCGCGGCGGGCAGGCC
>JBBSRS010000527.1:0-2255 GCA_038242795.1 Burkholderiales bacterium | reverse complement strand
TGACTTCTGCCGCATATTGATCCTGCGCGCTTCGGGTTTCGGCGCGTGACTGAATGATCAGGAATATTGTGTAGGCCAGCAGCAGTGCGAACAAGATCGCGCCGTCGAAAAAACCGAGCCTGCCGTCCAGACAAAGCGCCAGGAGGAGCAGGGATGCGCCGATCATGATCGGCACTTCCTGGCGGATCAGCTGGATGTTGACCACCAGGGGCGTGATCAGGGCCGACAACCCCAGGATGAACAGCACGTTGAAGATGTTGCTGCCGACCACGTTGCCGATGGCAATGTCAGTCTGCCCGTTCAGCACCGCGCCGGTTGAGACCGCCATTTCGGGCGCACTGGTGCCAAAAGCCACGATCGTTAGGCCCACCACCAGCGGCGAGATGCCGAAAGACAGCGCCAGCTTGGAGGCGCCCCGCACCAGCAGCTCGGCGCCCAGGACCAGTCCGATCAGGCCACCTAGAAAGAGCAGAAAGGTCATGTGAAGTTTTTGGAGGGTTTGGTGGAAGTATCTGGCGATACGACAAGATGCTCGGTTTTGGCAATTCCAACAGTGAATTCGATGCACGGACACCCTGGACAGCGATGAGCCTCCAACACAGGGTCAACTGCAATCAGGTGCTGGTGAGAATCAGCCTGGCCCCAGGGTGTACAGGTGCGAGTTTTCTGTGGGGAAGAGGTACGGCGCAAAGGATAGCTGGCGGCCGCAAATTGTAGAGTGCATGGAACTCCAGCGGTATCGCATGGATTAAGCATGAAGCACGTCAGTGGCGTGTAAGTGCGAAGGCCGAAAGTACGCTCGATTCAATGACCCAAGGAGACATGATCAATGAGCACCCCTGACAATTCCATCCAGTCCACATTGGTTGAAAACCGCGTGTTTCCACCCAGCGATGCCACCGTCAAGGCTGCACGCATTTCCGGAATGGAGGAATACCACGCACTGTGTGCCGAAGCCGCCAGTGATTTCGAAGGTTTCTGGGCCCGGTTGGCGCGTGAAAACCTGAGCTGGAAAAAGCCTTTCACGCAGGTGCTGGATGAATCCAATGCCCCGTTCTATCAGTGGTTTGCCGATGGCGAATTGAATGCCTCCTACAACTGCCTGGACCGCCACCTGGGCACGCCGACGGAAAACAAGAAAGCCATCATTTTCGAAAGCGACGATGGCAAGGTCACCAACGTCACCTACAAGGAACTGCACGCCAAGGTCAGCCAGTTCGCCAGTGCGCTCAAGGAGATGGGCATTCAAAAGGGTGACCGGGTTGTCATCTACATGCCGATGACGGTCGAGGGCATTGTCGCCATGCAGGCCTGTGCCCGCATTGGTGCCACGCATTCGGTGGTGTTCGGCGGATTTTCGGCCAAGAGCCTGCAAGACCGCATCCAGGACGCCGGTGCCGTGGCGGTCATCACCGCCAATTACCAGTTGCGCGGCGGCAAGGAGCTCCCGCTCAAGGCGATCGTCGATGACGGCATTGCCATGGGTGGATGCGAGTCGATCAAGAACGTGATCGTCTACCAGCGCACGCCGACTGCCTGCAACATGGTGGCCGGCCGTGACAGCCTCATGCATGAGGTCACGGCCAAGGCCGATCCTGTCTGCGAGCCTGAATTCGTGGGGGCCGAGCATCCGCTGTTCGTGCTCTACACCTCGGGCTCGACAGGCAAGCCAAAAGGCGTGCAGCACAGCACGGGCGGCTACCTGATGTGGGCCAAGCTGACGATGGACTGGACGTTCGACCTGCAACCGTCCGACATTTTCTGGTGCACGGCCGACATTGGCTGGATCACCGGCCACACCTACATCGCCTACGGCCCGTTGGCCGCGGGCGCCACGCAGGTGGTGTTTGAAGGGATTCCGACCTACCCGAACGCTGGCCGTTTCTGGCAGATGATCGAAAAGCACAAGGTCACGATTTTCTACACCGCACCCACTGCCATCCGTTCGCTGATCAAGGCAGCCGATGCCGATGCCGCCGTGCATCCGGACCGCTCCGACCTGAGCAGCCTGCGCATCCTGGGTTCGGTTGGCGAGCCAATCAATCCTGAAGCCTGGATGTGGTACTACAAAAACATCGGCAAGGAGCGTTGCCCGGTGATCGACACCTTCTGGCAAACCGAAAACGGCGGCCACATGATCACGCCGCTCCCAGGCGCCACGCCGCTGGTTCCGGGCAGCTGCACGCTGCCGCTTCCCGGCATCATGGCCGCCATCGTCGACGAAACCGGCAAGGACCTGCCCAACGGCTCGGGCG
>JBBSRS010000526.1:0-2272 GCA_038242795.1 Burkholderiales bacterium | reverse complement strand
GACACAGCCGCCATCAGTCGCCTGGCGGTTGCGCGGGCGATGTCCGGGATCGTGGCCCTTCAAGCCTTGCAGCAGGCCACGGGCGCCGTGCATGCCGCCGCGTGGTGTTCGCCCCAAGGCGACGTGGTGTGCCTGCGGGAGGATGTGGGACGGCACAACGCGCTTGACAAGCTGATTGGCGCGCTGGCTTTGAACGAGGTCAACGCGTCCAGCGGATTCATTTGCGTCACCAGCCGCGCCAGTTTCGAGATGGTGCAAAAAGCAGCCTCGGCGGGCGTGCCATTGCTGGCTGCCGTTTCGGCGCCGACCGCGCTGGCCATCCGAACCGCCCAGCGCCTTCGCATGACGCTGGTGGGTTTTGCCCGCCGGCAGGATTTGGTGGTGTACAGCCACGAAGAGCGGCTTGACATGGCGGCTTCGTCCGCTGTCATGCCGCTGTTGAATTAACCAGAACCCCCCTAACACTGCAGATTGAAATGACCCCTAACCCGTCAAACGTATCCAAAAAAGAAGCGCCCCCGGCAGGCGGCTGGGGCTCGGTCAAAGGCATTGCCAGCGTCTTGTTCCGAGAGCGGGCGGGCCCGGCCACGCTTGAAACGCTGGCCAATCAAAACAAGGCGGGGGGTCACATGTGCACCTCGTGCGCCTGGGGGAAACCGGCCCATCCCCATGTGTTCGAGTTTTGCGAGAACGGGGCCAAGGCCACCATCTGGGACTTGACCATCGACCGCTGCACGCCCGATTTTTTTGCAAAGCACAGCCTCACCGAACTGCGGGGCTGGAGTGACTATGACCTGGAAATGCAGGGGCGGCTGACCGAGCCGCTTCGCTACGATGCGGCCACAGACAAATACCAGGCCTGCAGCTGGCAGGAAGCGTTTGACGGCATCGGCCAGCAACTCAAGGCACTCGATCCGAAGTCAGTGGTTTTTTACACCTCCGGAAAAGCGTCGCTCGAAACCTCCTACCTGTTTGGGCTGTTTGGACGTTTCTACGGGCACAACAACTTTCCCGACAGCTCCAACATGTGCCATGAGACCACATCGGTCGGGCTCAAGAAAGTGACCGGTTCGGCCGTCGGCACCTGCGTGCTGGAGGATTTCGACCATTGCGACGCCATCTTTTATTTTGGCCAGAACCCGGGCTCCAACAGCCCGCGCTTTTTGCATCCGCTGCAGGAAGCGGTAAAGCGCGGCTGCAAGATCATCACCTTCAACCCGGTGCGCGAAGCCGGTCTGGTGGAATTCACCGACCCGCAAAGTCCGGTGGAAATGCTGACCGGGCACAGCACCGGCCTTTCGCACATGTACCTACAGGTTCGCCCAGGCGGCGACATCGCGGCGCTGATGGGGCTGTGCAAGCATGTGCTGGCGGTGGACGACAGCCGGCAGGCGGCTGGTCAGCCGGGCGTGCTTGACCGCGAATTCATCGCGCAACACACCGACGGTCTGGAAGCGTTCAAAGCGTCCGCCCAAGCTGCCGAGTGGGCGGAAATCGAAGCGGTGTCGGGCCTGTCCCGCAACGACATCGAGCAGGCCGCCGAGGTTTACATTGCCGCGGAACGGGTCATCGGCGTCTACGGCATGGGCCTGACGCAGCATGTCCATGGCTCGCAGTGCATCGGCCTGTTCGTCAACCTGCTGCTGCTGCGGGGCAATATTGGCCGGAAAGGCGCCGGCATGTCGCCAGTGCGCGGCCATTCCAACGTGCAGGGCCAGCGCACCGTGGGCATTTCCGAAAAGCCGGAACTGGTGCCGCTCGACCAGTTGGCCGAAATGTTTGACTTCGAACCGCCGCGCGACACAGGGCTGACGACGGTCGATGCCTGCGAAGGCATTCTTGAAGGCTCGGTGCAGGGTTTCGTGAGTCTGGGGGGGAATTTTGTCCGCGCCATTCCAGAGCGCGACGCCATGGAAAAAGCCTGGCGCGCCCTGGCGCTGACGGTCAATATCGCCACCAAACTCAACCGCAGCCATCTGGTGCATGGCCGCTCCGCCTACCTGTTGCCGTGTCTGGCGCGGCCCGAGGAAGACGTTCAGGCAAGCGGCCCCCAGTCGGTGTCGATCGAAGACACCTTCAGCCACATCTATGGCTCGGTTGGCAAGCGCACGCCGGCCAGCGAGCATCTTTTGTCCGAGCTGGCCATCGTCGCCGGAATGGCCAAAGCGACCTTGCCGGCGCATCCGACATGGCAGTGGGACGCCTGGGTGGCCGACTACAGCGTGGTGCGCGACCTGATCGAGGAAACCTACCCGGACCAGTTTCGGGGTTT
>JBBSRS010000525.1:0-2277 GCA_038242795.1 Burkholderiales bacterium | reverse complement strand
TTGGCTTCAACAAGATGACGCTGAAACTGTGGCTGGCCGACCTGGCCAAGTCCACTGTCGTTGGCGCGCTCGTAGGCCTGCCCATCGTGGCGCTGATCCTGTGGCTCATGGGCAGCGCGGGCGCGCTGTGGTGGCTGTGGACCTGGGTCGCCTGGATGGGCTTCAACCTGCTGGTGCTGGTGCTGTTTCCCACGGTGATCGCGCCGCTGTTCAACAAGTTCAAGCCGCTGGACGACGAAGCGCTGAAAGTGCGTGTCACGGCGCTGATGCAGCGCTGCGGCTTTGCCGCCAAAGGGCTGTTCGTGATGGACGGCAGCCGGCGCTCGGCGCATGCCAATGCCTACTTCACCGGCTTTGGCGCGGCCAAGCGGGTGGTGTTCTACGACACCTTGCTCAGCCAGCTCAACCCGGCCGAGGTCGATGCCGTGCTGGCGCATGAACTGGGGCATTTCAAGCACAAGCACATCATCAAGCGCATTGCCGTGATGTTTGCCATGAGCCTGGCGGGGTTTGCGCTGCTCGGCTGGCTGTCAACCCAGGTCTGGTTTTACACCGGACTTGGCGTACGGCCCAACCTGGCGGGCAGCAACGACGCGCTGGCGCTGCTGTTGTTTTTGCTGGTCGTGCCACTGTTCAGCTTCTTTATCTCCCCGCTCATGGCGCAGTCGTCTCGCAAGCATGAGTTCGAGGCGGACGCCTACGCCATCTCGCAGACCGACGGCCGGGACCTGCAAAGCGCGCTGCTCAAGCTTTACAAGGACAATGCCAGCACGCTCACGCCTGACCCGGTGTTTGTGAAGTTCTACTATTCCCATCCACCGGCTTCCGAGCGGCTGGGACGCATGGCATCCTTCCGTCCCATCACGCCATTTACTGAAAGCGCTTCCACATGAGCAACCCGATCCATCAAAACCGGCGCGCCCTGAGCGCCACTGAAATCGTCACCCAGCTGAGCAAGCTCAACGGTGAGCAGCCCCTGGGCTGGCGGATGATCGACGGTGCGCTGGAGCAAACCTTCAAATTCAAGAATTTTCACGAAACCATTGGTTTTGTGAATGCGGTCGCGTTCATTGCCAACGCAGAAGACCACCATCCCGACCTGGAAGCCAGCTATGGCCAGTGCAAGGTGCGCTTCAACACGCACGATGTCAAGGGCATTTCCGTCAGCGACTTTTTCTGCGCGTCCAAGGTCGACGCCTTGCTGGCTTGAGCAAGCCCTCACGTCCGGCGCGTGCCGGCACAGCAGCGTTTGACGGCACGCAACCGGGTCTGGTGGTGGCCGGTTTTGGCCGCCATGTGATGGTCGAAACCGAATCCGGCGAGCGGGTGATCTGCCATCCACGCGGCAAGAAAAGCCAGGTGGTGGTGGGCGACCGCATTCGGTGGCTGCCGTCTCAGGACGAAGGCACGATTGAAAAGATCGAGATACGCAGCAACCTGTTTTACCGCCAGGACGAAATGCGCACCAAGTCGTTTGCCGCCAACCTCGACCAGGTGCTGATCCTGATCGCGGCAGAGCCCGAATTCTCTGAAAGCCAGCTGACTCGCGCCCTGATTGCGGCAGAAGCCGAGCGCATCCAGCCCATCGTTGCATTGAACAAGAGCGATCTGGCCGAGCCCTTCGGCCGGGCCTGGGCGAGGCTGGCACCCTACCGTACCATGGGCTACCAGATGCTGCCGCTGGCGATCAAGCCCAAAGCCGCGACCGTGCCGGAAGATGCGGGGCAAACCCGCGACCTGATGGAATTGCTGGGCGGAAAAAAAACCCTAATGCTGGGCCCGTCCGGCGCCGGCAAAAGCAGCCTGACCAACCTTTTGGTGCCGCAGGCCAAGGTGTTGACCGCCGAGATTTCACAGGCGCTGAACTCAGGCAAGCACACCACCACCAGCACGACGCTGTACTGGGTCGATGAAGCCAGAACCACGGCGCTGATCGACTCGCCAGGCTTCCAGGAATTTGGCTTGCACCACATCGACCCGATGCAACTGGCCAACTTCATGCCGGACTTCAAGACACATGCGCAAGACTGCAAGTTCTACAACTGCACGCACCTGCATGAACCGGGCTGTGGCGTGATTTCGGAGGTTAAATCAACCGATCACGCAAGCAGCATAAGCGCCAACCGCTATCGTTTGTATAGCGAATTGTTTGAAGAGTTGTCGCAGACGCGGTATTGAAAAAGTACATCTGGCGCTGCCAGGCTTTCAGCCCAGCAGCCGTGCCAGCGTCAGCAGCGCCAGCAGCACCATCCACAGCACCACCGAGCGCCAGACCAG
>JBBSRS010000524.1:0-2297 GCA_038242795.1 Burkholderiales bacterium | reverse complement strand
CGGCGACCTTGCTGGCCTTTGTGCGCGAATACCTGTTCGTCTCGCTTTTCAGGGCCTGCGCCGAATCCCTGGCCAGCGAAAACGCCAGCCGTCTGGCCGCCATGCAGCGCGCTGAAAAAAATATCGAAGAACTGCTGGAAGACCTGAACCGCTCGTTTCACCGCCTGCGCCAAAGTGGCATCGACGAAGAGTTGTTCGACGTAATTGCCGGCTTCGAGGCGCTGACCGGCCGCTGAGTTCGGGCCGAACGTATCCGCTAAAAGCCGTGCCATCCAGTACCGGCAAAAATTCATCTTTAGAAGGACAACCCATGAAAAATCTTCCGCCAGTCGCTATCAAGCCGCGCCACGAGCACAGCGTGCCCTGGTTCTGGCCTTTCGCCGCCGCCATTGAACTTGGCGAGCAAGGCATGGAAATGGTGCAAAAAAACCTGCGCTACGCCGTCACGGCCGCAACCATGATTTCGCCGCCGGTGTCGGAATGGGCTACCCCAAACCGCATCCTGCTGGAACTCGACACCATGCGGCTGCGGGATTTTTCAGTGGCCGGGACGCCGGCCAACCAGACGCCGGTGTTGATTGACGCGCCCTATGCGGGGCACAGCTCGACCATCGCCGACTTCGGTAACGACCAAAGCCTGGTGCAGGCCCTGATGGCCAATGGCCTGAACCATGTGCTGGTCACAGACTGGAGAAGCGCCACTGCCGAGATGAAAGACTTTGACATCGACAAGTATCTGACCGACATCAACACGGCGGTCGATCATCTCGGCGGGAAAGTGGATTTGGTCGGCCTGTGCCAGGGTGGCTGGATGAGCACGATGTATGCCGCGCGTTTTCCGGAAAAGGTCAGGAGTCTGGTGCTGGCCGGTGCACCTATTGACACGGATGCCGGTGATGGTGCCATCAAGAAACTGGCTCATACCTTGCCCCTGCGCCTGTATGAAGACATGGTGACCCTGGGGCACGGCTGCATGCTCGGAAAAACCATGCTCGCCGGCTGGAAAAGCATGAATGCCGAAGAACAATACCTGGGCAAGTTCATGGAGCTGTACCAGCACATTGAAGACCGCAACTACATCGAGCGCACCGA
Source organism: Burkholderiales bacterium (assembly GCA_038242795.1). Taxonomy (GTDB): domain Bacteria; phylum Pseudomonadota; class Gammaproteobacteria; order Burkholderiales; family Burkholderiaceae_C; genus Polaromonas. The sequence continues at coordinate 1,205 of JBBSRS010000524.1, read as the reverse complement.
AAAGTTCGAGCGCTGGTATGAAAACCCGATTGATCTTCCGGGTGCCTATTACCTGCAGGCCATCAAGGACATCTTCAAGGAAAACCGTCTGGCGAAGGGCGAATTTTTCGGGCTTGGAAAACGGCTGTCGATGAAAGACATCGTTTGTCCGGTGTACCTGTTGGCTGGTTCGGAAGACGACATCACGACCCGGGAGCAGGTCTTTGATGCAGACAAATACCTCGGAACGCCGCCCGCCGACATCACCAAAAAACTTGCGGCAGGCGGTCACATCGGATTGTTCATGGGCAAAAAAACCTTGCATGAGTGCTGGCCCGGCATTGCCCGCTGGATCGTCTCGGGTGGCAAGGGCGCGCCTGCATCAAGCTGAAATACTTTTTGAAGTTCGGTCCTGAAAACTTCAAAAAAGGAATACGAAAGCGTCTGTTTGGGGAAACGGCCGAGGGTTGCAAACTCTTGCCAGTTCCGCAGATTGACAGGAATCCGCTGCGTCGTTCGCGCCACTGTTTTTGGCAACGGCAACGCAGCCATAAAAGCGGGTTTCAACGCCAGAACACGCCGGTTTTCATGACGCGCCTGGTTCGGCATTCATCCTTTTTCACAGCCGGGCCAACAGGCAGGGTTCATCCATGGATGGCATCAGCCCATACACTGACCTGATTTGACCAAGGGCTGCTTCAAGCAGTGCGGCATGAATCCAACCCGTCAGGCTCCCGACATGAAAATTGTTGCTGTCGTCACAGCGAACGAGTTGCGCGAGCGCATCCGAAGCAAAAGCAAACTCAAGGGCCGGCAGGCCGATGAAATCTCCCTGGCCGAAGTGCGCGCGCTGATCGGCCCGCGCCCGGCCGAAGGGTTTCGCCGCGACCTGCTGATTGAGCATCTGCACCTCCTCAATGATGCGTACCGCTGCCTGCATTCCCGGCATCTGGTGGCGCTGGCCAAAGAGACGAATATTCCGATGGCCGAGGTGTATGAGGTGGCCACGTTCTATCACCACTTTGAAGTCATCAAGGACGGCGAGGCCGCGCCCGGCCTGACGGTGCGGGTGTGCGACGGGCTGGCCTGCGGGCTGGCCGGGGCGCAGGATTTGCTGGCGCGTTTGCCGGGCTTGCTGGAAACGCAGGAGGTGCGGGTCGTGGCCGCGCCGTGCATCGGCCGCTGCGAACAGGCACCGGCGGCGGTGGTGCATCAGTACCCGGTGG